>JBAVUZ010000262.1:0-2360 GCA_049697035.1 Candidatus Angelobacter sp.
GCCTTTCTTCCCCGCCTCTGAGCGCTTGCGGCTCAGCTCATCGGCGAAGGTCGTGCGGTCCGCGCACTCTTCCATCAGGGTTTCATTGCTCAGCCAGTTGCCGCACTCGCTCACGGTAAACATCGCCAACACCGGAGCAGCGACAGCGGCAAACTCATCCGGCGATTGCGCCAGCGCATACTTCCACAGCACGGCCGGAAGGTTGGGCAGGCGACCGCCCTGTTGCCAGGCAGCGTCCAGCAGGTTGCGGTATGCGCCCTGCGCGGCCAGTGGCATTTGCAGGACGCGCGGAGAGTTGCGCCAGCGCGTGACATGCCAGCGCATCCAGGGGCGGCCTTTTTCAACCACGGTTCACCCCGCCTAGTTCGGGATCGCGCCAGACGGATCGCTGCGCCGGAGCTGCCGGTGTCGACATTTCCGGAAAGAGTGAGAGAGGTTGCGCGGGTTGCGAGGGCGGCAGAGAAGTACTCGGTGGCTCGACTCGGCCAGATTTCCTGCGCGACGGTGCCGGCTCAGGCGGCGGCGTTCTGGGCGTCAGGTCCGCGGGCGATGACTCCAGCCGATACCAGGAATGTCGCACGCCATTGCGCGTCTCTGAGCGATTCACGATCTTGTAGCCTCGTTTGCGCAGCTCGTGAATGCAGGCGTTGTACTGCGCCGCGCAGACCATGATGTCTGCCAGCGGAACTTCTGCGCCTTCAGCCGCGATGAGCAGATCAAGAATGTGCTGCCGCTGGGTTTTAAAGTTGGAGGACGCAGCTTCTAGACGCAAATCAGTGCCCTCCCGCGATTGCAGGTGTTTGGACATAGTAGGTGCTCTTTTCTTTCCGCATGAAACATGCGGACGTGATTAGGATCAGTAACGAAGTGCGCTATGCGCCGAGCTGCATCAAGGCATTCTCTCCAGAATGTTTCGGTAGAACTCCCTGACGCGGCATTGTCACAACCGGCTGCACCGGGGTCCTTCGACTCCCCCTCAGTCCCCGTTCCCCTTCGCAAGCTCAGGGTCAGGGTCCCTCGGAGTTCGCTCAGGATGACAAGGGTGGGAGAGCATCGTTCACGCGCGCATCGCTCAGGATGACGGCGATAAACGATGACAGCGATAAACAACGACGCTCAAGAAGACGATCTTTCCACCGGTCCAACAAAACCTACGGTTAGACAGCGTGAAAGCCGGCGCAAATAGAAAAGGCCCGCTGCCTCAAATCGAGAGCGCGGGCCTTTATTTTGAATGCGTTATAAGGAATCTACCGGGGCCGTTTTAAACACACTTATAGCGACCCATCGCGCACAACTGCAGGTACGGTGCGCGAGTCCGCTGGAGGCGCGTGCTCCCTACGGTGGAGCATCGTCTGGCGGTTAGTTGCAGGCCTCTTTTGTATAGCCCGCGCCGCCTCCGGGCTTTGTCCCTGCCTGCGAACGCTGGGACGGGGTGACTTGCTCCGCAAACAGCCGCTTTCGGGTGGACTCCTAACGATGGAACTCTCCCCGAAAAGGCCTTGCTGGATGATGTAACTTAGCAAAATGCCGGGCGAACGTCAAGCGTAAAGTTCAACCGCTCTCAGGTATTTTATGGGTCGTCTGTTACGCCGCTGATAAGCTTCCAGACACCAAATCCTTCGACCGACCCTGGGCTGCCAGCTCGCGCTCGGCGGCGCGCAGCACGGCGTATTTGGCTTCCGGCAGATCGAGCGCCGGAATCACCGTCATGGTTTTCAGGATTCCAGCAAGGTCAAAATAAGCCCGCCGGCACTTTTTCATGAAGTCCACGGGATACTCAGGCTTGCGCGCATACGCGGCGACGGGGTCGGCGTCGAGCAGGTAGGCGATATCAGGCCGGGGCACAAAGCCGTGCACAAACTTCACGAACGTCCGGCTCAGAGGGTTTTGCAGGTTCAGGTTGGAAAGCTCATCGTAAATATAGCGGTCCAGGATCACAATGTCCGCACCGCTCTTTTTGGCGCACGCCACCACCCGGCAGAGATGGATGGAATCGAGAAGATAGAGAAAATGGCGGGCCAGCGTGAGGTGCCAGCCGCGGACGTTCTTATCTCGGCGGTTGACGGGCTTGCCCGGAGCGCCAATGCCGCGCTCACTCTTATAGACCTTATGGACAAAGCCCTCACGGTATTTCACGCCGACGACCACGTTGTCCCAGAAGGCCAGCAACGTGGTCTTGAGTCCGGCGGCGTGCAGCGCTGAGCGCAAACTCTCAATCTGCGTGGATTTACCTGAACCATCCACGCCAGAGAAAGAGATAAGCAAGGGGGTGCTGAAAGTTCTGGAAGCGCTATGAGTCATTGGATTCGGCCCGTCCATATCAGTTAGTGCGGTTTAAGCACTGCCCGTTACAAAAATGA
>JBAVUZ010000263.1:0-5216 GCA_049697035.1 Candidatus Angelobacter sp.
CTGTTCCCGGCGAAGCCTGCCAGGAAAGAGCCATCCATGTGAGAAACGGCGGACGATCGCGCTGGTTAGTCCAGTCTTCGCGTTCCAGGGCGGCAGCCAGGGCTGCGCGCCCTTTCGCCGTTGTGGAAAAGATGCGACGCTCTGGGCCCGAGGTGGGCTCGGGATCGCCGCTTTCTTTAATCAGCCCAAGGCGCGCCAGCTTTTCCAGCGAGTAATAAACCTGCGGACGAGAAACGCCGGCCCAGTCCTGCACCTGTCGGCGCTCCAATTCCATGTTTGCCTGATAGCCGTGCATAGGCTCCTCCGCCAAAAGGCTCAGGAGAACGAGGTCTGGCACGGTCAGTCCGACTTTTTTGGCGGCGCGCTTTTTGACTGCTTCTGGCTTCTTAGCGGTGGGCTTCTTATTTGTGAACATGGCCGGCCTTTCGCTGGCGGCTCCAGTACCACCACTGGCACTGTTCGGCGGGAAGAAGCGGGTTGCGTGCCTGGGCCACAGCGGCGGAGAAAACGTCCTGGCAGCAGATATCGATGCGCTGGCCGGTGGCGCGACAGAGTTTCTGGTAGAGCCTGGCGGAATTTTGGCGCGCAAGCTGTTTTACGCTGCGGATACTGAGAAGCTCAAAGTCGCGGAGCATGGCTGGCCCGACAGAAATTAAATCCTGTAAACGACGTGGTTGAACTGGCATAAAAACTCCTGCTTGACATCACGAATCTGATGTCATATCGTATGTAGTCTAATTTAGACTAGTATGTAAATACAAGGAGAAATTAAATGCGATTACAAGTTTTGGGTCTGGCGCTATTGACTATTGCGTTGGTTCCGGTCTTTGCAACTTCAACTTTGGAGAAAAACATGAAGCCCGCAGAAGTAAAGAAAATTACGCCCATCCTGTTTGCCGAGGAACTTGAACCCAGTATCCAGTTCTGGACTGAAAAAATTGGCTTTCGAAAGACGGTGGAAGTGCCGGAAGGAAACAAGATTGGGTTTGTCATCCTGGAGAAAAACGGGCTGGAACTCATGTACCAGAGCTTTGCCAGCGTGGATAAAGACAATGCCGCCACCGGAGCGGCAGTGCGCAAGGGATCGAGCTTTTTGTACATTGAAGTAGCAGACATTGACGCGGCGATGTCGGCAATCAGAGGAACGGAAATCGTAATGCCGATGCGAACCACGTTTTACCACGCACGGGAATTCGGGATCAAAGATCCTGTGGGACATTACCTGATCTTTGCCCAACAGGGAGCGCCCGCGGAGAAATAAATGCCGAGGAGGGTAATCGTCAGCCGGGTCGAGCCTGTCTTGCATGGCGGCAGGCTGCTATATTTGTCGGTAAAGGCGATGGGAAAATTTTGAGCACAGGTCTGGTCCGAATCCAAAAGCGAGTGAATCTTGCGGCAGTGTTGCTCGCCGCAAGCCTATGCTTATTGGCGGGATGCAGCGGCAAAGGGGGCTCGTCTGATCGCGGAGAATATGCTTACGTGGCCGTGACTGAAGCCGGACTGCGTGACCACGTTGCAACTTTCTACAACAAGACTGGCGTGGTGCATAACGGAGAGCGGCTGCAGGTCCTGGAAAGGATGCAGAGCAAGCGCTTTGTTCGAGTGCGTTCACCACGCGGCGAAGAAGGCTGGGTGCAGGAGCGATATCTGGCCGACCAGCAGACATTCGACGAGTTTCAGCGCCTGGCAGAGCACTTTAAGACCGCACCGGCGCAGGCCACGGCCACCACGGAAGAACAAGTCAAGGTTCATGTGCTGCCGGGAAGAAAGACCGCCTACCTTTATTTGCTGAATGAGAAGCAAAACGTGGATATGCTGCAGCGCCAGGCGGTGGACCGCAATGCTCCGCCGCTGCAACTGAAGGAAGAGAACCAGAAAGATGCCGACGACGCCCCGGATGAGGACAAAGTAAAGAGCGATAACGCGGGGCCGCCGGCAGTTCGCGAAGACTGGTGGCTGGTGCGAGATGCGCAGATGCGCGTGGGTTGGGTGCTGGGCAGGACGCTCTACCTGCAAGTTCCCGAGGAGATTGCGCAATATTCTGAAGGGCAGCGCATTGTGGCTGCTTATCAGTTGGATGAAGTTCAGGATGGAGACAAGAAGGTTCCAGAGTACCTGGTGCTGTTCACTGAAAAAGAAGGATTGCCGTATGACTACAGCCAGGCGCGGGTCTTTACCTGGAATGCGCGCAAGCATCGCTATGAAACCGCATATCGAGAGCGGGAACTAGCTGGCGTGTTGCCGGTGACGCTGGGGCGGCAGGAGTTTGAAAAAGAAGGCAATTTGCGCACTTTTGTGCTGCGGGTAAAGGACGATGACGGCAGCGTCCACGAACGTACTTACAAATTCAATCCGCCGCTGGTGCATCGAGTCCTTGCGCCCGGAGAAGAGCCACCGGCCCCGCGGCATCGCAAGGGAACCCGGGCCAGCAGCAAAGGAAAATCTAATCGCTAGGCCGTGGCATCCAGAGAGCTTTATTTGTCCTCAAAGAAGGTATGGCAGAAAAGGTCAAAGAACTTCATCTGGAACGCGACTATAAGAAGTATCTGTACTTTGTTGATGGCAGCGGGAACGTGAGCCGTAAGTCGAAATCTGGCGAAGGGGAAACCGAGGTACTGGTTCCGAACGCAATTCAACGGGACAACCAGTTTCTTTACTTCGTGGATAAAGAAGGCGATGTGGCGCGCTCGCCGCGCGCCGTACGCAGAACGGCCAAGAAAGTAGCCTGACGAGTACGCATGAGCGGTTTGAATCTGCTGGTCTTCCGTGGAGACCGGCGATGCGCGAGCGGGAAAGAGTTGAAGGCGGCACTCACTGCACAACTGGAGCAGGTGTGCAGCCGTTTTTCACAGCGCTACTTGTTAGGTGCTCTGCTGCGGGCGGGCGAGCTTGAGTGCGGCGTTGCCGATGCTTATCCCGAAGCCGCGAACTCTTGCGAACGGCTCACCGATCAGATTGCCGACGCGATCTTGGCCAGCCGCGATACGGTAACGTCGTTTAACTGCGATTTTCAAAACCAAAGTATTCTATCGTTGCTCAATACGGCGCGGGCCCTTCCCGCATTGCAGCAACTCAGCATCTCCACTCCTGAAGGGTTCGCCTACTACGCACTTCATCCATTGGCTTACGCGGATGTCATGCGACAAATTCCTGCGTGCGACAACTTGCTGATTGTGGGAATCAGGAGCATTGGCACAACGCTGAGCGCGGTTGCCGCTGCTGCGGCGCGCGTTCACGGAATTGCGGCGGAGAGACTTACAGTACGTCCGCTGGGGCATCCATACAATCGCACCGCCGAATTTACGCCGGAGCAGATGGCCGCCGTGAGTAGGGCAGTATCCTGCGCCGCGAACTTTGCTGTGGTGGATGAAGGGCCAGGACTGAGCGGATCATCGTTTCTAGCGGTGGCAGAAGCTCTGGAGCGGGCTGGAGCGTCAACCGAAAAAATCTTCCTGGTAAGCGCCCATGAGCCGAACGTCGATGCGCTGTGCGCTGAGAATGCGGCGCCACGTTGGCAGCGATTCCGCTGCATACCCGCTGGAGGAGAGGCTCGTCAGCCTAGCGAAGCAGAAGAGTTCATCGGCGGTGGCCAATGGCGGAGTAGCCTTTACCCCAGCGAGTCCGAATGGCCCGCTTCATGGACGCGCATTGAGCGGCTCAAGTATCTTTCATCGAACGGCCATGACGAACGGAGGCTTTTCAAGTTCGCCGGTCTTGGACATTATGGCGATGTGGTTCTGGAGCGCGAACGGAAAGTTGCCGCCGCAGGATTCGGGCCGGTGCCACGCGAGGCGAGCGATGGATTTATTTCGTATCCGTTAATTGAAGGCCGGCCTTTGTCTCCGAGTGATCTTTCAGTAGCGATCCTCGCAAAGATCGCTCAGTATTGTGCTCTTCGCCAGCGAACCTTTGCTGTTGAATTATCTGACATCAACTCCCTGCAAGAGATGGCCGACCACAATCTGCGGGAACTTGGATTGGATTTGGCGATACAACTGCATGTGGAGCATCCTGTAATTGCCGACGGAAAAATGCAGCCGCACGAATGGCTCTTGAGCAAAGATGGCGAGTTGCTCAAGACCGATTCTGGCAGCCATGGCGACGATCATTTCTTTCCCGGGCCAACGGACATCGCGTGGGACCTGGCGGGCGCGATTGTCGAATGGCGAATGAATGAGGAGCAGACGACCGAGTTCCTAAATCTCTACCACCACGCCAGTGGAGACGATGCCAGCACCAGGATTGATGGCTTCATCAAAGCCTATGCAGTTTTTCGGCTAGCTTATTGCCTTATGGCGGCGAATGCCATGAATGGATCAGACGAGCAGGCGCGTTTGCAGCGCGCTGCAGCTTCTTATCGAGCTGTTCTCACTCATCATTTCTTCCGGGCCAGTTCTTTTGCCCTTTCCCGCGCATAATTCCACGCGGAGAATTTGCACTCGGAATCATCGCTGCTGATCCATGGGTCCTCACCGAAAGAAACGTATTGATGATAAATCTCGGCGTCTGTTTTGTTCAGGTCACAGCTGCTCAAAAATTCATCGACAATCTGCTTGCAAGCCGCCACCGCTGAAGGGCAGTCCGCAAACTCTCCCAGTTTGTACCGTTCGCTCTCATCCATGTAATGAAAGTTATCGTCAACAAACACGGTGTAGAGCTTTGCCATTTGCCGGGTCTCAGTCGATCACGAATAAAATGCCGCGATCGACTCCACTACATGCCGCTGCTCGTCTTCCTCAAGCTCAGGAAACATAGGCAAAGCCAGCACGTCAAGCGCGGCGCGCTCGGTTTCCGGCAGATCGCCCGCAGCATAGCCAAGATAAGCGAAGCACTTCTGCAAATGCAGCGGAATGGGATAGTAAATCTCTGAGGCAATGCTGCGCTCGCTCAGGAATGCGCGCAGCTTGTCGCGATCACGCACGCGAATCACATATTGATGATAGATGTGGTGCGCTCCGGGCAAAGTTTTTAAAAGGACAACCGGCGCCGTTGAGTCCGCGCCTGTTTTTGTCAGGCCGGCGCTGCTTAGCAAACGTCCATACGTCCGGGCGCGTTCGCGCCGTGCTTCATTCCACTTGGCCAGATGCGGCATCTTCACGCGAAGGACCGCTGCCTGAATGGAATCAAGCCTGCTGTTGGCGCCTACTTCATCATGATAGTAGCGTTGTTTGCCGCCATGGTTGCGCAGAGAGCGCATGCGCTCGGCCAACCTGGCG
>JBAVUZ010000264.1:0-1576 GCA_049697035.1 Candidatus Angelobacter sp.
GGTGACGTTTCACCGGCCCGCCTTTTGCGCGATGAGGACATAGCGATTGCCGGCCCCGCTGTCCTTGGCGCAGGGCGAGCATTCTTGGCTGGAGGCTAGATCGATTTGCAACCGCCGAACGAGGTGTATCGCGTTGCGCGTAAGCCAGATCCGTGGGTGCTGCTTGACTGGATATGGGCACACGACGATGGAACATTCTATAACCGATATGACGACCCGCAGGCGAAATACCGCGTTATTTACGCATCCACGCAGCGCCTGAGCTGCTTTATAGAAACTCTGGCGTGCTACCGGGTGGACATGTTAGCAGCCGCAGAATTGGCTGCTATCGTCGGCGACGATGATTTTTACCCGCGAGGGAAAGTGCCGCCAGATTATTTGAGTACTCGCGCAATTGGAATCGCTAAAGTGCAAGCTGAGTGTGTGGATCTGGGAAGCGCCGAGTGGCTCGCCAGGCTTAGAACAAAACTCCTGCCGCACGCAAAAGAGTTTGGATTAACTGACGTTGATGCCTCCGTATTGCAAAGGAGCAGTCCGAGGCGCCTTACACAGTTGATTTCCCGAGTAGCTTACGAGAGCGCGGCGGAAGGGATCAGATATCTTTCAAGGTTCGGACATGACCTTGAAAATTGGGCATTCTTTGAGCCAGTCGCAATTTTGTCCAAACGAACTGAAGTTTTGAAAGAGGATGATCCTGACCTAGTTAAAGCCCTGAAGATCCTAAAATTGAGTTTCTAAGCCAATCAGAATCCTTTGCGTTTAAACAGACGCGCTTCAAATTCAAAACAAGCGACTTTCATTGCTCTGCTCTTCGCGCTTCAACAGCGTAGAAGTCAGCAGGTCAACCAAAATCTTTGGCCGCCGCAGCAAAAAACAGCTAGCAGCGCTCCTGCCCGGCAGCTCCCGATTTCAAGCCTCACAGGATTCTGCATCCGCATCCAAATAAAAAGACACATTCAAAAAGGAGCAGCTATGCCTCATTACGGCATTCTTCGTGATCACAAAATGGAAGACGTTGACGATCTGCGCGGCGCGGACGTTTACGGCGTGAACGACGAAAAGCTGGGAACCATCGATGACGTAATTTTCGACCATTCCAGCGGAGACATTCGTTACATTGTGCTTAAGACCGGAGGCCTGCTTTCCCGCAAGAAGGTCATGGTCCCGGCTAACCGCGTTGAACCCTACGGGAACCACGACGACAAGTTTTATGCCGAGCTGGATAAAGAACGCCTGGAAATGCTGCCTGAGTTCCACGACCAAACCTTGAACACGGAAAGCGATTGGAACAAGTTCGAGAAGGACTACGAAAAGCGCTGGAACGAGGGCGCCGTTATGTACAACAAAAACACCGGGCGGATTATTACGCCGCCGCACGATGACAGCCCCGCGATTGGCGCCAGCAGCAGCGCGCCTGCTTCCGGCAGGAGTCTGGATCTGAAACCGGAGAAAATGGGGAAGGAAGATGATTTCCTGGGCGTTTCGTCGGGCACGAACGCACCCACGCTGCGGCCGAAAAAGCCTTCCATCGGCGGAAGAGAAGACGTGGAGATGATGCAGCGTGAGCGTGGGCCGC
>JBAVUZ010000265.1:0-8738 GCA_049697035.1 Candidatus Angelobacter sp.
CGAATGGTACCTGATCAGGCGGCCTTAGCGAGAGGTAGGAAAACCCAAAATCTTCGCCTCCGCCAAGCCGCCCGGTACTCCATTTTTAATCACGCGTTGTGTCGGGGCTGATGATGTGGGTGAAGGCAAAGGTCTGATTTTGTGACCCTCTGACTTGTGCTGCCTCTTCAGGCGTAAGAATACGAGCGCCAAGGCGGCTAAGCACTCTTTGGCTCTCCTGCTGGTTTGGATTTGACATGGTGTTTCTCCTTTCCATTGGCCAGTGCGGAACAGATTAGCGAGAGCCGCCGGGAAAGGCAACGCTATTGACCACTATATCTAAAGAAGGAGTTCCCATTTTGGGAGCTTGCCGACTCAAGTTCTAAGGCGACTCACTCTGGGATGCGATCAAAGGTGAGACGGCACTGCTCGCGATTTCCCAGCACGTCAGCCAATTCGCGGGGGTGATCGATCAGCACATCAGGCGGTGCGTCTTGCAGGGTGTGCGGCGCCAGGCCGTAGGTCACGCCGACGGAATAAATCCCGGAGTTGCGGGCGGTAAGCACGTCAATGTCTGAGTCGCCGATGATCACCGTTTCTTCCGCGGCCGCGCTGGCTTCTTCCAGCAGGGCCTGGACACCGGCGGGATCGGGCTTTTTGGTATGGAAGCTGTTGCCGCCATAAACCTGGAAGAAATACGGCCCAAGGCCAAGCGCTTCAACGATCGCGCGCGTAGGGCCGACGGGCTTATTGCTGAGGACGGCCATCTTGAGCGCTGGTATCCCCTGGGTGGAAGCTCCGTCACGGCTTTTCTGAATGACAGAGAGCGCTTCCTTTACGCCGTCATAGACATACGTATTGTCGAGCTTGTGTTCACGATACCAGCCCATGAAATAGAGGAGGGCATCCTGGACAAAATTTTCATCGTCAGGATCACCCAGGGCGCGACGGACCAGCATGGGAGCGCCATCGCCAATATAGCTGGCGATGACCTCATGAGGCAGCTCCTTTTTGCCAAAGTGAATCAACATGGCATTGATGGAGTTGGCCAGATCTTCACGGGAGTCGATCAGGGTTCCGTCGAGGTCAAAAATAAGCAGTTTGGCGGTGTGGCCCGGAATGGGGCGATTTTTGCGAATCATCCATTTTCAGTATATCCCGGTAAACACCTTAGGATTTAAAATGGAAGGTACTCCCAAGTACGCCCCAAAACCCCACCCGTGTCTTTAAGAGGAGACCCATGGCTGTAACCAAGATTGAGTCCAAGAAGAATGCTTCTGCAGTGGCTGAGATGCCGGCAAAATCTGAAAAGAATTATGAAGGGCTCACACGCCAGCAATTGGTGGAGATTTACCGGTTCATGTACCTTTCGCGCCGGCTCGACGACAAAGAAAAGGTATTGAAAAATCAACAGAAGACTTTCTTTCAGATTTCAAGCGCGGGACATGAAGCCTTGACGGTGGCGGCGGCCCTGAATCTAAAACCGAGTTATGACTGGTTTTACCCTTATTATCGCGACCGCGCACTCTGTTTGGCCGTGGGCATGACTCCTTGCGAGCAACTGCTGGAAGGTGTAGGTGCGGCCGATGATCCCAACTCCGGCGGACGGATGATGCCTTCACATTGGGGACATAAGAAGCTGAACATTGTGAACCAATCGTCGCCCACTGGCACCCAGTTCCTGCAAGCGGTGGGTTGCGCTGAAGCAGGCCGATATTTTGGAAGGCATCCGGAAGCGGCAAAGAAGCATGACGGCGATTACCGGCAATTCAAGGATGTAACATTCCAGGGAGATGAAGTGGTTTACGTTTCCGCCGGGGAGGGCACCACCAGCGAAGGCGAATTCTGGGAAGCCATGAATTCAGCTTGCAATCTTAAGCTACCTGTCTTCTTCCTGATTGAAGATAATGGCTATGCAATCTCTGTTCCGGTGGAAGTGCAAACAGCGGGTGGAAGCGTATCTAAGCTGGTCAGCAATTTTCCCAACTTGCATTTGGAAGAATGCGATGGAACTGACGTAGTCGCTTCTTTCGCCGCATGTAAGCGCGCGGTGGATTACATTCGGGCAGGCAAGGGCCCGGCAATGGTCCACGGACACGTCACGCGGCCGTATTCGCACTCGCTTTCCGATGACGAGCGCCTCTATCGACCTGACACCGAGCGCGAGAAAGACGCAAAGCGCGATCCTGTAACGCGGCTGCAAATGTTTTTGATTCGCGAAAACATTCTGGATGAAGCCGGCGTGAACAAGGTGGAGAAATCAGTGGACCAGGAAGTGGAAGCCGCGGTCGAACAGGCTTTGAAGGCGGCGCTTCCTACTACCGACTCGATTTACAGGCACGTTTACTCTGAAGACCTTGATCCGCGCAAGATGGCAAGCGATCTGCAATCACAAGGCGGCGACAAGACCATGGCCGACCTGATAAACGCCTGTTTGAAAGATGAGATGCGCCGCGATGATCGAATTGTGGTGTTTGGTGAAGATGTGGCGGATTGCAGCCGCGAAGAATATCTCAAAGAAAAACAAATCAAAGGCAAGGGAGGCGTGTTCAAGCTGACTTCCGGCCTGCAGATGGAGTTTGGCGGCGAACGCGTGTTCAATTCTCCGCTGGCGGAAGCCAACATTGTGGGCCGCGCCGTTGGCATGGCCACTCGCGGGCTCAAGCCGGTGGTTGAGATTCAGTTCTTTGATTACATCTGGCCCGCGTATCAACAGATTCGCAACGAGCTCTCAGTGATGCGTTGGCGCTCGAATGGAACTTTCTCGTGCCCGGCGGTGATTCGTGTGGCCATTGGCGGATACCTCACCGGCGGTGCTGTCTATCATTCGCAGAGCGGAGAGAGCTTGTTTACGCATAATCCCGGACTGCGAGTTTGTTTCCCGTCGAATGCGCTGGATGCCAACGGGCTGCTGCGTACCGCGATTCGCTGCGACGATCCTGTAATTTTCCTGGAGCACAAACGGCTCTACCGTGAAACCTTCGGTCGCGCTCCGTATCCCGGCGCAGATTATATGGTTCCGTTCGGCAAAGCGAGAATCGTTAAAGAAGGAAATGATCTGACCGTCATTACTTATGGCGCGACGGTTCCGCGCGCGTTGCAGGCGGCACAGAAAATCGAACGCGAGCAAAACGTCAGCGTGGAGCTGATTGACCTGCGCACGCTGAACCCGTATGACTGGGAGGCGATTGCCACGTCCGTCCGCAAAACCAGCCGCGCGCTGGTGGTGCATGAAGACACGCGGAGCTGGGGATATGGAGCAGAGATCGCAGCACGCATTGGCGATGAACTTTTTGAAGATTTGGATGCGCCAGTAAAGCGGGTAGCCGCTACAGATACGTTCGTCGCCTACCAGCCGATTCTGGAAGACGTGATTTTGCCGCAGTCAGAAGATTTGTTTAAGGCGATGGAGAGTCTGGCGAAGTTCTAGCTGCGAGGGAAGAACCTCCAGATCAACAATCGGTTAGCCATTTACGGCGGTCAACTTCTTTTTCCGGACACCTTGCCCTGGCAATCGGCCGGCTTATTTGCTGGTGGCTGGTTCATGTTTCGTTTCAAGCTTGGATAGCGCCAAATTGAACGCATCGCGGTGCTTGGCTTCATCTTTGCGAATCTCCTCAAAGCGATCGGCGGCCGCGAGGTCTCCTGCCGCCCGCGCCTCTTTGGCGAAGTTGAGGTACATGGTTTCAGTCTCATAGGACTCGCCCTTGATGGCGTCCTTGAGGTTTTCCTGATCACTGCCGACGACGCTGGCAAGTTCCGCCTCCTCGCGAAGGTGTTCCATGCGTTCAATGGTGGCGGTTTTCTCGAACAGGTCGGCCACTTCGGGGTTGCCGCCCTTTCTGGCATGCTGGGCAAAAAGCAAGTACTTTATGTACGCGTAGGCTTCGCCGTGCATTGCCGTGGACAGGTTCTCCATGGTCTTTGGGTGCATCTTGGCATGCTCATCGGCAGTCACACGCCCCAGGAAAAAGAATGCTGCACCCACCACCAGTACAAATATTGAGAGTTTAGTTTTCATCGGTCCCTCCTATCGGACAGCTGGGCCTTTCAGGTTTCACGGCCTGAGTTTAGCTTGATACGCGCGGGGCCTTCTGGCGGTGATGGTGATCACAGGTACGTGAGCTGCTCGTCGGCCAGGGATAAGGCTGCCGTGAGCTGCTGGAAGACATGTCCCGACCGTTCGGGATGTTCTAAAAGATTTGGGATCTTGGTTATCGCTCGTGGTTTGTTTTTCCGAGCACAAACCTGTCCAGCGCCAGCAGCAGCTCTTCTCGATTGGAATAAGGCCCCGGCTGATAGCCCTTGGAACTGATTCCTTGTTGCGCCAGATCGGAGAGTTCCCAGTCCTGCTTGTTGGTGATGTCCCAGAACTCAACGGCATCCTGCGGGTTGAATCCCGGTTTGCGGATCTCGTCGGGATGGAAGTGCCACTCGCAGATGATGTCGGTCTGGTCCACGGCTTTGGGCCACATGGTGAACGTGAGCATGTAATCAGGATGCAGGTTGAGAAAGAAGTTGGGCAGCAGGCAGTAGTAATAAACGTGGCGCTGATCGTCGGCGCTCAGGCCGGGAAGCCCGCAGCGGCTGGTG
The DNA here is from genome assembly GCA_049697035.1 of Candidatus Angelobacter sp. Lineage (GTDB taxonomy): Bacteria > Acidobacteriota > Terriglobia > Terriglobales > Acidobacteriaceae > Angelobacter. The sequence goes on from JBAVUZ010000265.1 coordinate 4,573, forward strand.
GTGCCGTCCATGGTGAGCGTTTGCACGCCTTCACGCAGGTCCATGCGGCCGCCAAGATAGGTGGGCTGCGGCGGTTCGTTGTCACCGCTCATGTAGTGCGATTGCTTCTGCAACAGCGGATGCACGATGGGGCAGTGCAGGCATTCAGAATAATTCTGGATGATCAGCTTCCAGTTAGCCTTCAGGTGGTAAACGCGTCGCTCCACCATTTGAAGCTCCGCCATGCGCCACGGCTCAAATTTCTTGTCAAGTCCGGCCAGATGCTGCTCGAACGGAATCGGGTGCGCGGAAAGATTGATAAAGATGTGGCCGTCCCACTCAGCGGTGGCTACGGCATTCAGCGGATAATCAGCCTCGCAGAAGCCCTGGACTTTTTCCATATGCGGCGCGTTTGTCAGGGTGCCGTTGAGTTTATAAGTCCAGGCGTGATACCGGCATTGAATGCGGCCGGCAAACTTGCCTTCTTCGTCCTTGCACAGCATTGTGCCGCGATGACGGCAGACATTGTGGAAAGCGCGGATGGCACCCTGGTCGTCGCGCGTGATGATCACGCTGGCATTGGCGACCTGGCGGAGAAAATAATCTCCCGCGCTGGGAATCTGGCTGGCGCGTCCGGCGCAAAGCCACATGTCAAAATGGATGGCCTCCATCTCGCGCTGGAACCATATTGGGTCTGTGTAGCAGCGCTGCGGAAGCGTCATCGCGTCAGACACTGCGACTTCCGGGCGAGTGTTGGAATAGGGCGCGGACATCAACAACCTCAATGTAAGGCAGCGACGGGTTAGCATCGCTTGCTCAGTATCATTCTAGAAGGAAAACAAAACACCCGGCAGTTTTTCTCCGTGCCTCCGTGGTCGATTTTGCTTTTATCTGCGCAGGAATTTCAATATTTCCCTTGCTGCGTTGGCGCCTGATCCGCCCGTCAGCCCCGCCCCGGGATGTGTTCCGGAGCCGCATAAATATAGGTTCTGTATCGGCGTGTTGTAACGTGCCCAGTCAAGCAGAGGACGCATCGTAAAAAACTGGTCCAGCGCGAGTTCTCCATGGAAAATGTGGCCGCCGGTCAGCCCGTATGTCGTTTCCAGGTCCTTCGGCGTGATGATCTGGCCGTCTTCTACCAACGCCGGCAAATTTGGCGCATATTCAGCCAGCGTCTTCACAACTGTCTCGCCAAGTGCGCTGCGCTGGTTGTCCCAGTCAGCATTCTTCAGCTTGAACGGCGCGTACTGCATATAGACGGACATCACATGTTTGCCGTTAGGCGTAAGCGACGGATCCGTGAGAGAGGGAATTGTGACTTCCAGATACGGATGCTTCGAGAAGTTGCCGTATTTCGATTCGTCAAACGCGCGCTCCAGATAATCGATCTCCGGGCCAATATGGATGCGCCCGCGCAATGCGGCCTCGTCACCTCTGAGCGCGGTGAACTTGGGCAGCGCGGACAAAGCCAGATTAACTTTCGCCACCGTGCCCGGCATGCGGATGTTCTGGAGCTTCATCACAAAGTCCGGCGTTAGGTGTGTCGGATCGACTAGAGTAAGCAGCGTGCGGCGAGGATCGGCGTTAGAGATGACAGCTTTGGCAGAAATCTCTTCGCCGCCGGCAAGAACCACTCCTGTCGCCACGCCGTCTTTCACTCGGACCGCTTTTACTTCCACCGATGTACGTATCTCCGCGCCTGCTTCTTTGGCTGCCGCAGACATGGCCTGCGTGATCGCGCCGGTTCCGCCGATGGCAAAAAAAGACGAGCCTGCCGGATGCGGATCGCCCGCAGCGCGAATGAGCAGCACCAGACTGCTGCCCGCTGACCACGGGCCCATGGCGGTCCCAAAGATTCCACGCGCGGCAATAGTGGCGCGCAGGAGTTCTGTCTCAAAAAATTCGGCAACCAGATCGGCTACCGCCATCGGCCCCCAGCGCAGCAGGCGGTACATATCTTTTTTGCCCAGTTTGCGCAATGCGCGTCCGGTCTGGAGCATGGCCCACAGATCGCCGCGGCTGGGATCGTCAATGTTGGGCGGCGTGAGCTTCAGCGCATCGCCAATCACGCGGCCAATTTTTTCCAGCGACTGCTGGAACACCGGATGGCGTTCCGCGTCTTTCGCCGAGAACTTTGAAATCTCCTGTGCCGCTCGCGTTGAGTCGTTGTAAAGACTCAAGGCACGACCGTCTGGCGAAAGAGCCGTCACGGCGATCTCTGGTGTTACTAGCTTCAAACCGTGCCGTTTCAGTTGCATGTCCGTCACGATTTCCGGCAGCAGTGGGCCGGCGGAGTGCGCGAGCGTGGAGCAGCGGAAGCCCGGAGAGAATTCTTCAGTGATTGCCGCCCCGCCGGTCTGCGCGCGGCGCTCGAGAATCAGCGGCTTGAAACCGGCTTTGGCTAAATAAAACGCAGTAACAAGGCCGTTGTGGCCGCCGCCAATAATAATGACGTCGCGAGTCTCAGCCATCGGCTAGCTGGCTCCGTCTTTCAGAATTTCCAACGCCGCCAGCCGTCCGGGTGCGCCCATAATGCCGCCGCCGGGATGCGTGGCTGATCCGCACATGTAAAGGCTCTTGATGGGCGTCCGGAATTGCGCATAACCCGGCACGGGACGCAGGAAGAAAAGTTGCTCAAGCGAAAGCTCGCCCTGAAAGATATTGCCCTCACTCAAGCCAAAGTCGCGCTCAAGATCGAGCGGCGTGAGCACCTGCTTGTTGAGGATGATGCTCTTCAAGTTCGGCGCATATTCAGAGATGGTGTCGATCACGGTGTTGCCGAATGCCTCGCGCTGGTCGTCCCAGTTCAGTCCTGGCCGCAGCTTGTACGGCGCGTACTGCACAAAGCAAGACATCACGTGCTTTCCCGGCGGAGCTACGGATGGATCAGTCAGCGAAGGAATCACCATGTCGATATATGGCCGCCGAGAGAAGTTGCCGTACTTGGCGTCGTCGTACGCGCGTTCCATGTATTCGACACTCGGTGAAATCGAAATCGCGCCGCGAAGATGCGCTCCGGGGCCGGGCAGGCATTTGAAGTCAGGCAGGGCATCCAGCGCGATATTCACTTTTCCAGACGAGCCGCGGAACTTATAGCGCCGCACGTCTTCGAGAAACTCTCCCGGCAACTGGTTCTCTTCAATGAACTTGATGAATGTCAATCGCGGATCAACGCTGGAAGAAATCACGTCGCCGTAAATTTCGTCGCCATTTTGCAGGACCACGCCCTGGGCGCGGTTATTCTTCACGATAATCTTTGCGATCGGCGCCTCTGTGCGGATCTCCGCTCCGAATTCCCGTGCAGCGTCGGCAACGGCGTTAGAGATCGCGCCGGTGCCGCCGCGCGAAAATCCCCAGGAGCGAAAAGCGCCGTCAATCTCTCCCATGTAGTGGTGAAGCAGGACGTAGGCTGTTCCGGGCGAGCGCACACCAAGAAACGTGCCGATGATCCCGGAAGCCGACATTGTTGCCTTAAGCACATCGGTTTCAAACCACTGGTCCAGAAAATCAATGGCGCTCATGGTCATCAGTTGGACCTGGTTGTACTTGTCCTCGCTGCTCATGCCCTGAAAGCGCTTGCCAATAAACAGCATCTTCATCAGTTCGCGCGGGTTGAGAGTGGAAGGATCGGGCGGCACCATACTCAGGATCGGCTTCACAAAGCGGCACATGGCCTGCATCGCCTTGCCGAATTCTTCGTAAGCTTCGGCATCAACTTTGGAGTGGCGCGCGATCTCTCGCCGGGACTTGCCGTGGTCGTTCACGCGCCAGAGATAGTCGCCGTTCGGCATTGGGGTGAACGTGCCGTCCAGCGGCAGAATTTCCAGTCCATGTCGTGGCAGGTCAAGATCGCGAATGATCTCCGGCCGCAAGAGCGATACGACATAAGAGCACACGGAGAACTTAAAGCCAGGAAAAACTTCCTCCGTCACCGCGGCTCCGCCCAGCACATGGCGGCGCTCCAGCACCAGCACTTTCTTGCCGGCGCGGGCCAGATAGGCGGCATTGGTCAGGCCGTTGTGGCCTCCGCCGATCACAATAACGTCGTATTTCTTCGAGCCGTTGGATACAGGAGCCATATGTTAAAGGGAGACGGAGTCCTCAACGAGAACTGGAAACGGGACCAGCGAAGTGACTTCTTATTTTAATGGAGCGGGTGGGATTTGTCGCGGCGAACTCGAGTCCCA
>JBAVUZ010000266.1:0-8470 GCA_049697035.1 Candidatus Angelobacter sp.
TAAGAACATGGCTGGAATTCGCGCTAATGGCGTCGCGGGAGTGTTTTCCGTCAGGAATAATCTGGCGGTGCCGGGAAAAGGGAAAGAGCAATTGTGTCGCATTCGCGCTCTCACTAAGCCATGAGAGATGCGGAGTGACACTTCGTTGGGCCGAGCCATGTTACTCGTTCGACTGAGAGACATTCACCCTCTCAGCGTCGATTTTCATCTGTGTTCACTTTGCTCGACAATGAGCAGGCAGGTGAGTGGCACACGCACCTGGGTGCGGGTATGGTGGGAGCTTACTTTAAACGTCTGGCGGGCCCATACGCCTTTATCATTGCGCTGCATTGCGCATGCGGCAATGAAGATGGCGCCGCAATCAGGTCATCAATCCTTAGAGCCTTTTTTCCTGATCTCAATGTTGAGCCGCTTGATCTTCTGGTTCAACGTGGAAAGCGGAATACGGAAGCGCTCAGCGGCATCAGTCTGGTTCCAGCTGCATTTTTCCAGCATATTCACGATCAAGCGGCGTTCGCAGTCTTCAACAATTTCAAACAGGGAGGCGTCCGGACGGTGTTCAAACATCTTGCCTTCCGATCCTCGTCCAACAATGTGGTCAGGGATAAGGTCAAGGCTTACCGTCGGACCGTTGCACAGCACCACCGCGCGTTCGATGACGTTTTCCAGTTCGCGCACATTCCCGGGCCAGGAATAATCCATCAAAGGACGCAAGGCTTCCGGCGCAATGTTGATGATTGCTTTGCCATTCTCGCGCGAGAATTTCTCCAGGAAATGTCCAACCAGCCGGGGAACATCTTCGCCGCGGTTGCGCAGCGGCGGCAGGTCCACGGTGATCACGTTCAGGCGATAGAAAAGGTCTTCACGGAATTTGCCTTCCCGCACCAGCACCTGCAAATCGATATTGGTGGCCGCGATCACGCGCACATCCACCTGCAACTCATGGACGCCGCCCAGGTGCATGAATTTGCGGTCTTGCAGGACGCGCAAAATCTTGGCTTGCGTTTCCATGCTCATGGTGCCGATTTCATCCAGGAAAATCGTGCCGCCGTCGGCCACTTCAAACAGGCCTTTCTTGGAAGAAATGGCGCTGGTGAACGCGCCTTTCACGTGGCCGAACAGGGTTGACTCCAGCAGGTCGGCGGGCATGGAACCGGTGTTGACCGGAACAAACGGATGGTTCTTGCGCGCAGAGTTGGCATGAATCGCTTTGGCAATCAGCTCTTTGCCGGTGCCGCTTTCACCCTGGATCAGTACAGTGGAGCGGCTGGGAGCGATTTGTCCAACCAAGTCAAAAATCTTGAGCATGGAATCAGACTTGCCCACGATGTGCTCAAATTTATAGCGCTCTTTAAGCGCGCGCTTGAGCTGCTCATTTTCTTCTTCCACGCGGCGGCGGGCCACTGCGGCGCGCACGTCAGCCAGCAGCTTTTCATTGTCCCAGGGTTTCTGGATAAAGTTGGTGGCGCCCTTCTGCATGGCGCGGACAGCGTTGTCCAGCGTGCCATAGGCGGTAATCATGATTACGGCCAGTTGGGAATCACGCGCGCGAATGTCGGCCAGGATTTCCAGGCCATTGCGGTCGGGCAAGGCAAAGTCAAGCAGCACCAGATCAAAGGTATGCTCGTTCAGGCGCGCCAGTCCATCTTCACCGGTCTCGGCCGATTCCACACTGTAACCTTCAAACTCCAGCAGGGTTTCCAGAGACTCGCGGATGCCGGCTTCATCATCGATGATCAGGATTGAACCGCCGTGGGAGACGCCGGTCCGGGGGCGAGTTAAGACCGCGGCTTCAGACATTGACTGCCTTTCTCATTGGAAATTCCAGTTGGAACGTAGTTCCCTGGCCAGGTTGCGAGTCCACGCGGATCTTGCCTGCATGCTCTTGAATGATTCCGTACGTGACTGACAGCCCAAGTCCTGTGCCGCGCGACTGGCCTTCACGCGGAACGTTCTTGGTGGTAAAGAACGGGTCATAAATCTTGTTGATATGCTCAGGCGCAATGCCGGCGCCACTGTCACTGATGTTGACCTGGACGCTATCGCCGTTCGCTGTGCTGATGTGCAGTGTGCCGCCCTTGCCCGCCATGGCGTCTTTGGCGTTCAGGAACAGGTTTAGGAACACTTGCTGCAGCTTTCCGGAATTTCCGTGAATCAGTGGCAATCCGGCATACAGATCGGTTTGCACTTTCACGTGCGAAGTCTTGAGTTGATGCTCCAGCAGCGTCAGCGTTTCAGTAATGATCTTGTTCAGGTCAATGGCGCTGAATTCCGTGGCGCTGGTGCGCGAGAAATTCAGCAGGTTGTTGACGATCTCTGAAGCGCGGAACGTCTGGCGCGTGATCTTTTCCAGCAGCGGGCCAAGCTTGGCGTCACCATTGATCTGCTTGGTCAGCATCTGCGCGTAGCTGGAAATCACCGCCAGCGGCGTGTTAACTTCATGGGCCACGCCCGCAGCCAGCAAGCCGATGGATGAAAGCTTTTCTGCCTGGCTCAACTGCGATTCCAATTCCATCCGCTCTGTAATGTCATCCACGATGATGAGGCGGCCAATCACGTTGAATTTTCTGGTAACCAGCGGAGCAATGGCCACGTTCGCAATACGGACATCGCCCGCGCGCGTGTGCAGGCGGAACTTGTACAGGTTGTGAATGCCGGGATTCTGCCGCACGCGATAAAACTCTTCCATGAACTCCGCCGGGAAGACCTCGCTCAACCGCTCATTGAGCACCTGCGACCGTGGCATGGCGTACATCACTTCCATCTGGGAATTCCAGGACTCAATGCGGTCTTCCAGGTCCACGGCCAGCACTCCCACGCTGATGGATTCCACGATGTTCTCGTTGAAGTCCTTCAGGCGCTCGTACTCGCTGGCTTTCTGCTCCAGTGACGCATACAGCCGCGCGTTCTGGATGGCGATGCCCATATATCCGGCCAATGTCTCCAGCAACTCAACGTCTTCACTCGATAGGAAGTCGCCGGACATGGTTTTGCCCAAACCCATCACCGCGATGGTGCGGTTCTGCACGGTGCAGGGAATGTAGTAATTCAGGTTCAGCTTGGCGATGGTTTCACGCGCCGTCACGCTTTCCTGCAGCGCCTTGCGCGTGTTGTCAAAGAAGATGTGCCCGGCATACTGCTCCGGACGCTCCACCACCAGGAAGCTGAGATCGAGCGAGCCGGCATAACTGATGCCGAAAGATTTTTCCATCACGAAGTCATTGGCTTCAGCGTCTGTGGCCAGGAAGATGGCAATGCGATCAACCAGCAGCGTGCGCGAGAGCCTGTCGATGACGGAGGCAAGCATCGCGTGCAAATCGGTCTCAGAACTGAGCTCGCGGCCAAACTCAATCAGCGTACGGCGATAGTCATAGCGCTTGCGATAGAAGAAGCGGTCAACCCTGACTTGAATCCAGTTCTTGAGCGGCTCAAAAATCAGCGCCGTGATAATGATGACAGCGATCAGTCCGAAGGTTCCGGTGCCTGGATACTTTGTGGTAATTGATCCGGCAAGGCTGCCGATGCCGACAAAGTAAGCCACCACGATGGCGGCGGTGGCCAGTGTATAAGCGACGCCGCGCTTGAAGATGATGTCTACGTCCATCAACCGGTAACGCACGATGGCGTAGCCCCACGTGACAGGCAGGAATACCAGGGATAGGACGGAAATCTTCATCGCCGGCGTGGGCAGCGCTCCCGCGATGTAAGGAATCACGTAGAACAGGGTGTAAGGCCCAATTGCAAGAACGGTGCCGCGGGAGATCCACTTGAGCTGCTGCTGTTGCAGCGGAGTTCCGGCTTTGCGGTAGGTGCGCCACAGGATCACGGCCGCTATTGCGAAATAGACGGTCTGATAAACCATCTGTAGCCGGTCCAGGTCCCAGCGCAGAGATTCGGTGAATTCAAAAACCGCAACGGCGACTACCTGCATTACCAGCAGGGCCGCTCCCGGCAGGTAGGCAAGGGAAATTGCCCAGGGATGATTTGCCAGCAGCCTGCGCGGTCTTGGGAACGTCAGCGCAAAGTGCAGGAACAATGCCGGCTGCAACAGCCACGCGACAATGCTCGACCAGTAAATGGTCTGGTCAAAAGCGTTCAGCTTGCCCGTGTAATGAAACGAATACAGGACAAATGAGATCAGGCAGAAAAGGTAAAAGTGGGTCGATTTAGGTGCGGTCCAGCGCCGGAACAAAACATACAAGCCAATGCCCAGATAAATGAGCGCAATAAGGCGCTGGCCCAATTTCAGCGAATTGTCCGCCGGGATCGGAATGACCGGGCCAACTTCCAGGCTGATGCCCTGCCGATCAAGCAGATACGTGGCACGGGAATATACGCCGCTGCGGTAAAGATGTTTTTCAAACTCGACCAGGTTCTTGATGTTCTGGTCTTTAGGCAAACCATTGACGCGCAGTAGTTTGTCGCCAACCTTGATGCCGGCTTTATCGCCCGGACCGCTGGGGACGACGCCTTTAGCCACAAGGAAGCCGGAATGCTCCTTCCACCACACGCCGTCAGTCGGAGTGGTGTACTGGGACTCCTTTTGCCAATTGATGATGGCAAACACGACGCAGGCGGCCGTGAGCAGCGCCAGTACGACGGCGGAGAAACGAACTAGGGAATCCTTTCGCATCCGCTGCTTTCCAAACCTCTCCACCCCGGGCGCAAACCGTGTAAGCGCTGAGGTTGGGCTAGATTGGAGCAACTGGGATGCCATATGGTTTTCCGGCGGAAGCTATAAGCTTTGTGTTTGCCTATAGTTACAAAATTATAAATGCTTTAATGTTCAAAAGCTACGGAAATTGGTATTTTGCTGTGAATTTTTGTATTTCCACTTTTTGGTAGAAAACCGGAGCATAACCGTTGAGAGAGTTTAAAAATTGCGGGGCTTTCTTGGATGAGCCCCGCATTCAGAAGCGACAGAGGCGATAACATCCTATTTGAGTGCCCGAAACGGAAAGCGGTTGTCCTCAGATACCATGCGCATCGAGAAACTTACGGCGGAGATCAAGGGACAGCGAATTCAGTATTTTTGCGCAGGATCGGGCCGGCCGCTTCTGCTGCTGCATGGATTGCTGGGCGGGTCATTCTGCTGGCGGCGGAATATGGAAGCGCTCTCACTGCAGCACACCGTCTATGCGGTTGATCTGCCGGGCCACGGCGAAAGCGATGCGCCCTGCCATCTCGATTGCTCCATGGCCGCACAAGCAGGTCGCGTGTCATCCTTGTTGGAGCGCCTTGAGCTTGAAGAAATGGATGTTCTGGGATGTTCTTGGGGTGGTGCAATCGCCATGCTTCTTGCCGCCCAAAGCGCAAAAGTACGTTCTCTGGTGCTGGCTGCGCCGGTCAATCCCTGGTCAACTCTGGGCTTGGGACGGATACGGTTCTTGAACGGCTCGATGGGTGAGGCGCTGCTGCGGATAGTCTGGCCGGTTTCACGTCCGCTCTATCGCATTGCGCTGGCCCGCATGTATGGCGATCCACGGCGCCTGCCCGCTGGGACAGTGCAAGGGTACCGTTCGCACGTGATGCGTCCGGGAAGGGTGAATAACATCCTGAACACCTTGCGCAGCTGGGAAAAGGACGTGACTACCTTGCGCTCAGCGATCCCGCGCATCAAGGCGCGGTCTCTTTTGATCTGGGGAAGCCGCGATGGCGCGGTTGATGTTGGCTCTGCGGAACCTCTCAGGCGGGCCCTGCCGGACTGTCAGCTCAAAGTGATCGAAGGTGCAGGACATCTTCCCTTTGAAGAGACGCCGGATGAGTTTAACCGGTTGGTTCTTGATTTTATTGACCAGCAATGATCAAGAATGATCCCTCTTAAAAGCTGGGCATGATCTGGAAAGCACTTTAGGCACTACCGGGATTTTGCGGGGTTATGCCACACTAAGGCCAGCAATGCGTGAATTTTTAAAATCGACGTGGGAGAGCCTTGATCGCGAAGCGTGGCAGCGCTTTTTCATGGCCGTAGCCGGCCTGGGGTTGGCGTTTGCGGCGGCGTTATTTTCATCGGTGGCGCGGGAGCGCGGCAATCCTCTGGCCACGTCGATTTTTGCCATTACGGCGTTGTGCCTGGCTCTCATCGTGGGATTGCTGACGGTGCCTTTTCTGGCGCGGCGCGTGGCGGCCGCGCGCATGAAAGATGCCTTTGACTTTGAACTGACGCGCGAAGGCATCTTCTACATCATTGTTCTGGTAATTATTGGCATCGCCGCGCTCAACACAGCGAACAATCTTTTGTGGATTGTGGAAGCGGCCATGCTGGCCGCGATTGTGGTTTCAGGGATCGGCTCGGCCGCGGACCTGCGGCGGCTGGAGTTGGATGTGGTGGTACCCAAAAACGCTTTTGCCAGGGTACCGGTACAGTTGCGCGTCAACCTGATCAATCCTCGCCTGTTGATGCCGGCGTTTTCCGTGAAGGTCTTTACCCCGGTGGACAAAAAACAGCAACGCCGCGGCTGGGAATGGAGCAAGACTGAGTTTGTCTTTCCCAAAAAGAAGCGCTGGCTGCGGATGCCCGACTATACGCTGAGCCGCAAAAATCCGCCGCCGTTCCAGCCCCGTATCCTGACGCGGCCCGTTTATTTCACCTATGTCGCGGCGCAAAATACGGCCGGCACGGAACTGGAAGTGGCATTTCCACGCCGCGGGCACTACAGCCAGGAAGGATTCAGCATTGCCACGCGCTTTCCATTTTCTTTCCTGATCAAGAGCCGCAAAGTTGCGCTGGAGCGCGATCTCATTGTCTATCCGCCGCTGCTCGAGCCGGACGATTTTCTTGACGTCCTGCCCATGATTACCGGGGACTTTGTTTCGTTCATGCGCGGGCGCGGCACGGAGCTCTACCGCATCCGTGAAGCCACGCCGCAGGACCCTGGCCGCTTTGTCGACTGGAAGGCCACGGCCAAGACCGGCCAGCTCAAAGTGCGTGAGTTTACACGGGAAGACGAGCGGCGATTGCGTCTGGTGTTTGATAACCCTGAACCAGGACGCGTCGCTTCACCGGCGTATGAGCACGCGGTCTCATTGGCGGCATCGCTGGCATTTCACTTCAATACCGAAAACATCGATCTTTCTTATGCTGGCTCCTGCTATGATGGCGGTCTGCATCTGGCGGACTTTCTGCGCTACCTCGCCACCATCCAGCCGGACAGCCGCGATCCCCAGTTTCTTGATGCGCTTCCCGTTTCGCAGGACTACAACGTCATACTGACCTCGCGTAAACCCGGCAGTCTCCCCAGCGCGCTGTGGCACAGCTCTTACGTGATCTATATGTAACGGCTGACCTGGGCCAAAAACCTTACCACTGATTTCATTGATAAACATAGCGCGGCAGAGCCGCAACCAACTTCTTCCCAGCCCTGAGGCGGTGCTAGAGAGTAGGGCATTTCTGCCTTAAAATCAATCGCGAAATAGGACGTCTTGACAAACTATTTCTCCAAAACCTTACTGGCACTGACCTGAGCGTGAACCATATAATTACGCGCCATGACGCCAGGCTCTCTAGCGAAAAAGCTGTTCCGGACACTGACAAGAGTGGTCCCGCAATGCGGCATGGCCTCCCAGGCCGTGGCATTCAACATGTTCCTTGCGTTTTTTCCAGTCCTGCTGGTGGCGCTGGGCCTGGTGAGCAGTTTCCTGCGAGAGGAAAGCAGCCAGGTGATTGCAACACGCCTTGCGGCGATACTTCCTCCCGGCAGCGGGCAACTGATAACTGAATTTCTCCTGCGCCATCAAGTGAACGCGTTCCGCTGGGTGCTTTTCGGCTGGGTTGGAACTCTGCTTGTGGGTTCGCAGGTGATGAAGCTCATCATGGAGGGCATCCACCTGATTTACGGTGATCAGGAGAGACATTCCTTTTTCGGGCGTCAGTTCCGTGGGATGCTTTTGTTCTGCGTGACAATCGTGGGATGGCTGGCGGCGGTTGCGCTGAGTATTCTTAGCCATCCATTACGCCAATGGATGACCTTGGGATTGGGCCAGTCCGCGCTGGTCAGCGGCTTCTGGAACATCATGCTTCCGGTGATGGGACTGGTCCTGGCTATGCTCGTCCTGGCCTTGATTTACCGCTTTGCACGGCCGAGCGCAACCACCTGGATTTCCGTCTTGCCCGGCGCAAGCGCGGCCACGGTCCTTTGGTGGGGCCTCACTTTGATATTTGGACTTTACGTAAGAAAGATGCAGTTTGGACTGGTTTACGGCACACTTGCCGCCGTGATCGGCTTGATGGTGTGGATGGAGTTCTCGGCGATGATCGTCTTTCTGGGCGCTGCCTGGAATGCGGAAAGCACTTGACCGGCGAGTTTGTCATGACCAGGGAAGAAGACATTCCTGAGCTGCATAATCTCCCGCAATAGGTCTCGTCTCCGCTCGGTTTTTTTTTGACAGCCCGCTTTCCTGCCGGCCGAAAATTCGGCAGCGCTGTTCGATTCGCGGTTTTGCGCTGTTCAATTGCCACACACCACTCCAT
>JBAVUZ010000267.1:0-3887 GCA_049697035.1 Candidatus Angelobacter sp.
TGCCTTAGAGTCTCCTTGGCCTTACGTGTGTCCTGCTCCTGCAGCACGTCGGCTCACCGTGTGTCCGGCCTCGCGGCGATCCCTGCGATTACGCGCGATCACAGTGAGCCATTTTAACGTCGCAGTAACTAAACTGCTACGTTTTCCACACTTTGCGAAGATTTCCTCTTGCTATTTCTGCCTGTTCTTTCGCATAATATTCTGTACTTAGGAAGAAAGACTGCGTACTTCCAAAGGCCACGAGTGGAAAGATACGATCGATCACACGTTCTGCGGATCCTTCGCATTACAGCTCGGCAGCTGGCAGGCTGGGAAAAAGCCGGTTTGTTGCCTGCGGCGGAATCCTATTCTTTCTTTGACCTCCTGCAAATCAAGAAGCTGCGCGATCTCCGCGCGAAGCGCGTGCGCTCTGCTGTGATCCTTGAATCGTTGCGCGCCATGCGCCAGGTTGCCGGCATGGAAAACCCGTTGATGGAAATGGGAACATTCGCCAGCCAGTCACGGGTTGTGTTCCGCCATCAGGGCTCTGCTGTTGAGCCGCTGGCCGGACAGTTTGTGATGGATTTCAATCAGCGTGACGTGGTTGAGTCACACAAGATTCATGCCATGCGCGCCGCTGAAACTGCCAGCGAGTTCTTTGCCCGCGGCGTGGCCCTGGAAGAAGATCCCGGCACACAGGCCGAGGCAATCGACAATTACAAGAAGTGCGTCGACCTTGATCCCACGCATGCCGCCGCTTATATCAACCTGGGCACGCTCTTTTATAACCGGCATGATTACGTGCAGGCCGAGCGCTTTTACCGCAAAGCCATTGAAGTTGATCCGCGCTATGCGCTGGCATATTTCGATCTGGGCAACGTGCTCGACGAAACCGGCCGCCTGCCCGACGCCATTCGCGCTTATCAATCTGCAATCTCACTGGCCCCGACTTACGCCGACGCGCATTACAACCTGGCACTGGCTTATGAAAAAGCCCGCCAGCCGCGTAAGGCCCTCAATCACTGGCAAGCCTACACCCGTCTCGATACCGTTGGGCCGTGGTCCATCCACGCGCGCAACCAGATGAGAAAAATCCTGGCCGCCGACGAGCTGAAGCTGGTTCCGAAAAAGAAGTAGTTTCGTAATCCCGAGCGAAGCGAGGGAACCCTATCACACGAAATTTCCATCGGGTACTCTACACGCCAAGCCAGGTAAAATTCAGAATAAGGATCGCCAATTGCGCTCTTCTTAGTTCGTCGTAGCACATAGCGTTCCCTCGCTACGCTCGGGATTAAGGAGAAAGCCTATTTCTTTCCAGTAATGTCGTCCCGTCTCTTCGCCGCATCCTTTGGATACTGCGGTTCGGTCATGCTAACGGGATCAAGAATTTCTTCAATCTCTTTTTCCGTCAGCAGTTTTTTGTCGCGTGCAATGTCGATGATCGAACGCCCGGTGGCAATTGACTCTTTCACGATCTCCGCTGCTTTGGCATAGCCGATGTATGGATTCAGCGCGGTCGCCAGCGAGACAGTGCTCTGGGCGTAGAAGGCATTGCGCTTTTCATTGGCCGTGAGACCCTTGACGCATTTATCGGTAAAGACGCGCAGCATATTGGTGAGGATGGAAATGGATTGCAGGACGTTATAAGACATCGTCGGCATCATCACATTCAATTCAAGCTGACCGCCCTGAACGGACATTGCAACAGCCGTGTCATTGCCGACCACCTGGAATGAAACCATCGCTGCCAGTTCAGGCATCACCGGGTTAATCTTGCCCGGCATGATGGACGATCCTGGCTGAAGACCCGGCAGATTTATTTCTGCAAAGCCTGTGTTGGGTCCCGAGGAGATGAGCCGCAGATCATTCGAGATGCGAATCACCTCCAGCGCAAGGTTGCGTAGCGACGACGAAACCTGCGCCATGCATGCGTTCGATTGCATGGCCCAGCGCATGTCGGCTGCGGGCGTGAGTTTCTGGCTGGAGATTCTTGCCAGGTTGGCCACGGCTTTGGCCCGATAGTCAGGATGCGTGTTGATACCAGTGCCAACGGCTGAGCCGCCGAGTCCGAGTTCGCGCAAAGAATCGCCGGCGTGGCGAATATCGTCAATGGCTTTGCGGGTGGCTACCCCATAAGCCGCAAACTCCTGGCCCAGGCGGATCGGAACTGCATCCTGCATGTGCGTGCGGCCCGATTTCATTACGTTATGAAATTCCTTGCCCTTGGCTTCGAAGGCCGCCGCCAGCGCGTCCAGAACGGGATAGAGTTTTTCCAGCTCCAGCAAGGTCGCCACACGCATGGCCGTAGGAAAAACGTCATTGGTCGATTGTCCATAGTTCACATGATCATTGGGATGAACGGTGTACTCACCCAACTTGCCGCCCATGAGTTCAGTAGCTCGGTTGGCGATGACTTCATTTGAATTCATGTGGAAGCTCACGCCGGCGCCGGCCTGAAACACGTCAACCACAAAAGAGGCGTCCCACTTGCCGTCAACAACTTCCTTGGCCGCCTGCATGATTGCGTCAGCGCGTTTGTCGTCGACGAGGCCAAGCTCTTTATTTGCCTGCGCGGCGGCATATTTCACCATGCCGATGGCGCGAATCAGCGTGGGATTGGCGCGCATGCCGGAGATGGGATAATTTTCCACGGCGCGCGCGGTCTGCACGCCGTAATAAACGTCGGCGGGAATTTCCTTGATGCCGATAGAATCTTTTTCCTGGCGAAATTGCGGGGCCATGCTGTCCCTCTTTTTTATGAGTGCGGAATGCGTATGCGCTCGCAAAGCGAGGCAAAGCTAGTGATTATAACTTGGCTTGCCGACGTTCTGAAAATGTGATCGCGGCTAACTCGCGCGGCTCTCGGCCAAGCGCGGCGACCCGAAGTTGCTCGCGAAATCGCCATTGTTATGATTGAAGAAAGATTATGTTTGAAGGTATTCTATCTTTCCTAACCCCAAGCCCCAAGCGCTCTGAGGCCGACGAGAAGCTGGACGAAGCGCTCAGCACCGCCACGCAGCTTGACCATTATTTCTTTTTCACTGACCAGACCGACGCCGAGCGTGCCGCAGTGCGGCTGCAAGAGCGCGGATGGACGATTGAATCGGTCAGCCTGAACGCCGAGGTGGAGAAAGTTCAGCTGCAGGCTCGGCAACCAGAACCAATAGAAAATCTGAGCGCATTGCAGACCGAGCTTGATCTCTTTGCCAATGAATTGAATGGCGAATACGATGGCTGGCAGGTTCCGGGTGTCACCGAGCATCTTTAGCACCGCATTTCCGCGCCAGCATTAGCAGAAGCCGGTTTAGCGGCAGCGTCTGAGCAGCTTTGCTCTCTGTCGCGCTCAACAGATTGCCTTTACAATTTCCACCATGGCCAATAAGAAAGATTGGAAAACCAAGCTCATTCATTCTGACGCTACCGTGCCGGAAGGCTTCCACGCGCTGGCGACGCCGGTCTATCGTGGATCGACCGTGGTATTTGAACACGCGGCCCAGGCCAGCGATCGCTGGAACCAGCTTGAGATCGGCTATACGTATGGTCTTTACGGCACGCCCACAACGTTGGAGCTGGCGGCCGAAGTCTGCGAACTGGAAAAAGGTTTTCGCACGTTTATCACTCCCGGTGGACAGGCGGCCATCTCACTGATCCACCTGTCACTACTCAAGGCCGGCGACCACGTCTTGCTGCCGGAAAGTATTTATGGGCCCAACAGAATGTTTTCCAACGGCGTGCTGCGCCGCTTTGGCGTTGAGGTAAGTTATTATCCGCCGGGCGCGGGCGCAGGTATCCGATCGGAGTTCAAGCCCAATACGCGCCTTGTGTGGTGTGAGAGTCCGGGGTCCATCACCATGGAAGTGCAGGACCTGCCCGCCATCGCGCAGGCCGCGCATGAGCACGGCGCGCTG
>JBAVUZ010000268.1:0-29441 GCA_049697035.1 Candidatus Angelobacter sp.
GTGTAGAGCGGTTGAGCGATTCGTCAAAAGGAGCCTAAACTCCCAAGAAGTCGGCTTCTGGGAGGTTGCATTCTCCATTGCCAGTGAATGGAAAACCCACAAACTTGGAAGACAGGTCATACCCCCGCAGGCCTTGCACCAAGGCACATATCTCCAAGAAATCCTGAATACTATAATGTGGCTTTAGGAGAGACCGGTTTGGCTGTACGCACTTGTGCCACCGTCAAGGCGATCCATAGATGCACTCTGGTTTGCGGCGTTTGCGGCTCTGAAAAGTAGTTTGGGGCTGCCGTTTTGCGGATCCGGCAGCCCCGTTTACGGCTGTAGTACCATCGGGCTGGCCCACAGTCGCAACTTGGTGGTAAGCGCTTGCGCGCGTTACCTGATCTCAATCTCAAAAAACTTCCGCCCTCGCGGCTGCGGCGACTAAGCAGATTTCATCGAAACCCGCGCCGCGCTGCGGCACCTATCTCTGCTGTCGATATCTTCTACGGCATCCGCCGCCAACATCCGCGACTGCCCACCGACATCCGTCGCGACGATTGCCGCAGTCGCATAATTCAATTTGGGGCTGCCGTTTTGCGGAGCCGGCAGCCCCGTTCACGGCTGTAGTACCATCGGGCTGGCCCACAGTCGCAACTTGTCGTTCAAAAACCAATCCACGCAGTCTTTGCCGGGCACCTCTGACTAAAGCATGTCTGCTTAAGCACGTCTGCCCAAAGCACGTCACCGCCATCGCACTATCACTCGCAGAAACTAAGGGCCCAAGGCTGCGCTCACAAAAGCTGCGCTCACAAAAACTGCGCTTGCACTGCGCTCACAAAGTCCTCTGCGTGAGAGGAAAAAAACCACACCCGGCGGGGGAGACCCTGTCCTGCGCGGACGGAAGCGAAACAAGAACTCATCCACCAGCCGGGTGCGGCACCACCTTCGAGCTCCACTGGAAGGCAGTTGAACTCGTCTGGCGGCCGCATCTTGTCCGGCGGCCAGCAAGGTCCTTCTTAAACTTTTTTTGAATGGGTCGCGGCGAGCATCTTCCCGCCCGGTATGCCGGGGAAGAGCCGAGGCCGTGGCCGATAACACTTTAGTCATCGCCCATAAGCGAGCGCTGATACGTGTCCGGAAGGAAAGAAAGTTCCGTAAGCCAGTGACAAAACCGCTGTCCTGTCAAACTGTCATACAAAAAAGGTCCCGCGGCGGGCGTAATTTTTATTTTGTAAGGATGTATCGTCGCCTCTCTGAAAGGCGCGATTTTTGTTGGCTCCGCCGCCAACGATCTTCTTAATAGAGCTTTCTTGTTAGGCATTGTGGACTGGGGTGCACATCAAGACTGTTCCCAAAAGAACACATTTGGCGAAAAGTTCAATGCGCATTCCCGAAATGGAACTACTGCGGCATTGAACACATGGCCAATATCGTTACAGTCAATCTTCTTTAGAAATGACCGATCTGAGCGCGCTGCGGACCAGGAGGTCGCCGCTGTAGTCGCCGTCGTAATCAATCAGGCCTTGCTTGCGAAAGTTATTCAGGAAAGTGCTTACCCGCGATCGTGAAGTTCCGACGATCTCTGCCAGCGTCTCCTGGCTCACCTTGGGAATCACGATTTCCGCCTGGCCTGAACCGTCGAAACCAGCAAGCAGCAATAACACGCGCGCCAGCCGTTTCTCGCCGGTATGGAAGAGCCGGTCAATCATGTCTTCCTGCATGCGCACGTTGCGCGAGACAATAAACGACACGAAGAACTTAAAGAACTGCTGGTCGCGCCGCAGGACCTCAAGAATGGCTTTGCGCTCAGTCCGCAACACCATGCACTCAGAAATGGCGATGGCCGTCGTGGTGTGTATGGCATCATCCGCTGCGATGCATTCCTCGCCCAGAAAATCGCCCGCGCGCAGCAGAGCAATCGTCGCTTCCTTGCCTTCAGTGGAGACGGCGGTCAGCTTGAGCCGACCTTTCAACAGATAGAAGACGCAATCCGCGGGCATGGCCTGGTAAAACACCGCATCTTTCTTTTTGAGCTTAAGCACGCTGCTGCTCACACCCGGCTCGCGCAGGCAGGCCACTGGACCGTCAGCCCATGAAGCTGCAATTTTGGTCCCCTGGCCGGAAGCAGGGACTATTCTGTTTTCAGTCTTGCTGTCTCTTTCCATGCGTCAGCTCATCCGTGCGAAGAAAACCGATGTTTGGCGTTTGGCGACGCCCGTCCGGAAAACGGGCGCCGCAGTTTTGTGGCTCACTCAATTGGTTCTCATGGCTGCGGAAGCGGCCTCGGGCCTATTACACGGCTGCGAATACTCGGATCAATCGTTGGCCTTGGATTAATCGTTGGCCTTGGCCGCACCGGCGGCGGCACGCCACCATTGCCGCTTGTAACGTCATGCGGCATCAGCACAATGGCGTAGTTGTTGGCCGGATTTGGGTCTCTGCCCTGGAACGTGACTCGGGCTGCGGCTTTTGCGCTGCGCGCGCTCGGCGCTGCATCCACAGTGACGGTCCAGCTCTGGCCCGGTGGCAATGTGCCCACCCGGCATTCCACAAGCATTGTGTTCAGGACGCCTCTCAACTGCCTGCACGTCCCGCCTGACGAGTCTGTCATTGACTGGATTGTTTCGCTCGTGGGCAGGTGTTGCCGCAGCACCACGCCATTCGCGCTCGTCGAACCAAGATTCCTGACCTGCCACGTGATGGTTCCGCTTGCAGCTCCATCAGCGTAGCTCCCACTCAACTCAAGATCAGTAACGCTTACGGGCACAGGCAAAGGGGTAGGAGCAGGACTCGGAGTAGGTGTTGGCGTAAGCGTTGGAACCGGCGTTGGTGTCGGGCTCGGGCTCGGACTCGGGTTTGGAACGGGAGCCGGTGTTGGTGTTGGGTTTGGCGCAGGCGCAGGAGTTGGGCTTGGCGTCGGCGTGGGATTTTGGGGAGGGGGTGGAGTCGCCGTGACATTCGTTATCACGCTGGCAGTCCCGCTTGCAGGATTCGCCAACGTCATCGCCTGGCCAGATGCGTCCTGCGCTTGCAGGCTGGCTTTATTCGTCACCGTCGCTAACAGGGTCTCGGTAATTCCAACTGCCACCGTGCTTCCCGCAGGCACGTTGCCAAGATTGCATGTAACGGCCGCTGCAGCTATTGTGCATGTTCCCTGGCTGGGCGTTGCCGAGGCAACCGACGCACTGCTTGCAGCAAAAGCATCCGTGACAATTACTTGAGGCACCGCCGTCGCGCCGTTGTTTGTGACCAGGATTTCGTATCCAGCATTGGAGTTCGCCGGCAACGAAGTTGGTCCGCTGATGCTGATCGCAAGATTTGCCACCGCAGGCGCCGGAGGCGGCAGAGGCGGAGCTGGCGCCGATGGAGTAACCGCGTTCGACGGCAGAGATGGCAAGCTATCGCCAACCTGGTTGGTAGCAACCACCACAAATGTATAAGTAACGCCATTGGTCAGGCCAGTGATTAAAACCGACGTTTGAGCTGCAGGCACAGTGATCGATCGCTCAATCTGGTTTTGGACCTCAACATCAACGTGATAGGTAATAATCGGGAAGCCGCCGTTCAGGTAATCCGGCACGGCTGTCCACGCAACTGAAGCTGAAGAATCATGTCCAGCCGCGGCCACGTTCGTCGCCGGCTTAGGCACTGTCGGCGCAAACGGCATAATGATCAGGCTGGGTTTGGAGAACAAGCTTGTCCCCACGTCATCCGTCGCCGCAACTTCAAACTGATAACGAACGCCATTCACCAATCCATTGATGGTGATCGATGTAGGCACTTCAGTTGAACCCGGAGGCGCCGTGACGATGACATCCGGCATGGCCAGCCCGGGCGAATTAAATAAGTTGTGCACCGTGTAGCTGGTCACGGCTTGTCCGTCAGGAGACGGAACCCAACTCACTTGCGCCGATGCATTGCCGGCTGTCGCCACCACATTCAGCGGCGGGCCCGGAATGGCCGGAGTAACCGGCTGCGGGGCCACCACCCACCAATGTCCCTGCAGGGGCAAAAGACCCATTGAGGGATCGTCGGCGACAAAGAGCGTCAGGTCGTTAGGATCCAAAACCATTGCACTCAGCAACTGGAACCCGCTGGCATAGCTCAGGTTGACCTGAAACGATACTGGATCAACTAGAGAAATGCTTCCTGGCTGCCCAACAAACAGAGTCCTGCCATTCAGCGCCGGATATATCTGGTCGCTCATAACAAACGATGGGTTAGCCGTTTCTCTCTGCAGGAAATTGGTGCCATGGCAGGGATTCAATCCATTCTGCGGCGTCATGCATTGGTCGGCGTTGGGAATAATGAATGCCGCGCGCCCGTCGCCGCCATATAGATCGTGACCAATCCATCCCAGGCCCATGTCCCTGGTGTTGTCAGGGGTGCTGCCGATCACCTGCACGTTGGTGCAAGGCACGGGATCTGTGGACGGCGCCGTGATGCGGAGAATGTCACCGCTGGCTTTAAAGCCTATATAAAGATTGTCGTCAGGCCCCAGGACCGCGGAGTTGGGAACATTTCCGGCAATGCCGCATCCCGGCAGTCCGTTGCGTCCCACGCCGCCATTTCCGGCCAGAACTTCCTGATGGATGATATCGATTCCGCCGTGTCCGCCGTCCGCATCAGGGACAAAATGCAGGCGGAAAATACCGTGGGTGTTGGCTTGCATGTCCACGGTGTAAAGATTATTTGTGTTCGGATCAAAAGCCATCTGGCCGGGCTTGAACTGCACTCCAGCGACAAACGGAAGACAGGTCGCAGGATTCATCAAGTGTGGCCCGGGCGAATCAATATCAGGATCGAGCCGGCACAAGCCGAAGCCGCCTTGATCGCCTGACCACAAATGCCGGTACGGCTTACCGGTAGCGGGATTGATTCCTGAACCGGTCAGCACCGCGCCTCCGGCTGGAGCTGTCACGCCATCGGCAAACTTAACCAGCGTTGCTGGACGAATGCTCAAGCCGTGATTGCCAACATTCCACCAGCGCCCAAATCCACCGGCAATTCCCTCAGTAGGGTCGTCGGCGATATACAGATTCATGTTGGTGCTGTCCAGCGCCATTCCGCTCAGGAACTGGAAGCCTGAAGCGTAGTTCATGGTCACCTGCAATGTCGCCAGGTCCACCAGAGTCACATCACTGGGATTGCCCACAAACAGATTTCTGCCGTTCAAAGCCGGATAGAGCTGGTCACTCATCACAAAGCTGGGTACCGCGGTCTGCGCCACAAGAATGTTTGTCCCATGGCAAAGCGTGTTGCCGTTCTGCGGTGTCAGGCATTGGTCGGCGTTGGGAATTACCCATGCTGCCAGTCCATCGCCGCCAAAAAGATCATGGCCAATAAAGCCCAGACCAAAATCTTTTCTGCCGTCCGGCGTGCTTCCGATGACTTGCACGTTGGCGCAAGGCAGAGGCTCGGTTTGCGGAGTGGTCACTCGCAGGATGTCGCCACTGGCTTTGAATCCTATATAAAGGTTGCCATCAGGTCCCAGCACGGCGGAATTGGGAACGTTTCCGGCGATCCCGCAGCCGGGCAGCGCCTGGCGTCCTGCGAGCTGATTGCCGCCCAGGACCTCTGTGTGAATGGGGTCAACCGAGCCATGGCCGCTGCCTCCCGAGGGAAGATAATGTAACCGGAAGATCCCCCGGGAGTTGGCCTGCAGGTCCACCGCATAAATATTGTTGAGAAGTGGATCAAAAGCGAATTGGCCAGGCTTGAATTGGACGCCATCCACAAATGGCATGCAAAACCCACCGTTCAAAAAGTGAGGCCCTGGCGTGTCGACATCAGGATCAATACGGCAAAGGCCAAAGCCTCCCTGATCGCTGGTCCACAGATGGCGATATGGCGCGCCGGTCTTAGGATTGATCGCGGTACCTGTCAAGACCATTCCACCGCCGGGCGAGGTTACACCCGTGGCAAAGGGAGTGGGCACTTGCGCACTAGCTGCGGGAACCGCCATCCCTGTGAAAATTACCAGGCTGATCCAAAATCTTGAGGCCACGCTCGCCATCAGGTTGAGCCATGGCCTGAGAACTATGCTTATCGTTCCGTCCGTTGTGCCAGTCAAGTCCATCATTGTTGTCATTCCTTTGCTGTCCGGAAGATGCCCGAATAGGGAAACCAAATTCACTTGAGCGCAAGGGGCCGTCCGCTTGACGGAGGACCGCCGCGAGTCAAGAACATATTCTTTGCGATAAACGCTACGTGCGTGCTGGGCCAATGGACTGCAAAAGGAAAGCTGGCAGAACTACACAGGAATAGTCACGCTTTTTGAGCCGGGTGTAATGCTTGCCTTCTATTTCCGCCATTCAGGGCCGCAGCACAGACGGTCCACCCAGGAGCCTGAAAAATCTTTCTTCAGTCATGATGTTTGGCGGGGAACTGATCGTTGTTATCTGATCAGCGCGTGAGATTGACCCGGAAAAACATCAAAGCCCGTCAATGCTAAAAACTTATGTCACCAATTCAATTGAACTCATTCGATCTGACTTACGAAATACAGCTTAAACTTTATTACTTTATCGGCGCGACCAACCTGCGAAAGAAACGAAGTTGGATGATTGTCTTACAGTTTTAAAAATCAACCATCCAACTTCAAAATCGTGCAGGTAAAACACTTAAGGTGTTGCTACAACATCCTGGCCGCGCTCCAGGAATCTTATGATTGCGATTTATCTACTTCTCTCTGATCCGCCAGGCGTTTTTATAAAAGCGGCGTCCTGGATTGTTATGGTTAAAAGCTTTTGGAGGCTGGGTAGCTTGTGAGCCAGAGAGGTAGAGCTCACTTCAGCTACCCAACTCCATGCAATTGACACCTAAAGAGCGTTAGGAGATTTGTTCGGTATGGCCTCCTTTCACATCACCTGAAGCTAAAAAGTCTTACTTCCGCGCTAAATGCTGCCGGCAAATGAATACTGTTGCCGCCCTGCATCAATCTCTGAATCCCACTGGGCAGAGAGCGCCTTCAGGCCGATCCATAACTTTGCGATCAGCATCGCCCGCACATGGATCCATGGCTCAACAGATTTGTTTGAAGTCTTATTTACAACGCCGTTAAGAGATTTCATCGTCATCATCCTTCCCGTTCCGGAAGCAGTGCTTCCTGGAAATCGCATCATGCGTGTTCACACACTGCAATGGCAGTCAAAGCCGCCACATCAATATTCATTCCTGGATATGGTGTGAACGCGCTGGGATCGGATGGAAAACATCCGCGGCAGAATGGCCAAAGGAAGGGTCGGCTAACTAATCGTGAAACTCACGCTAAGAGCCGGGTGTAATGCCTGCCTAAATGGTCTTGCTTCCGCCAAGTCAGGGCGTTGCACCAACGGTCCACCCAGGAGTCTGAAAGATATTCTTTTCAGTATTGATGTTTCTGCGGGAAACCGGTCTGTGAAATCTGACCAGCGCGTGAGAAGAACCCGGAAGAACATCAAAGCCGTCGATGGATAGAGAATGGACTTTGGTAATTAGAGATAAATTAAAGCGGCATTAAAGTTATTAAGAAACCAATCAAATCGACCTGCCGAGTGCACGCACAATGCCAGCACCGCATATTCCAGGATTGAATCGTTGAATGGAAAAAAGAAGTTGGGCAGGCCGGATCTAACGGGAGCCGCCCAACTTCAAGAAAAGTTCCGCCGGCTCATCAAGACCAAGTCGTGCGAAACTTCCTGGCCGCGCTCCAGGAATTGTTTATGGACGAGAGTTAACTGCCCAAGTGCAGCAATCATTGCTGAAAGGGAAGAGGCCGGCAAAAGCAACCACCTGGGTGGCAGGCAATTCGTCGGGAAATCATGCGTATGTTGGCAGCAGGGAAGAGCGATATCAGACTTATTGGAGTTTTCGTGGAGCGAATTCGTGCCTATGGCGAACGATCCTGCGGAAAGAACCGGCTTGTTACAACGACGATCCAAACGACTTGCTCCACCCATAAATCTTGCAGGCGGGCAAACAAGAATTGAGACTTGTCGGCATCCTGGCTGCACTAAATTTTCACCTGAAAGGCTGAATCCGACTATGCGTTGACAGTGTGAGAGCTAAATTAAAATTGCATTAAAGACTCTAAGGATTGAGGGCTATATCGACAGGACATGTCCCCTGCTGCAAGTATTTGCATCTTTATGGTTTATTTATTTTTCTAGTTTTGAGCTCGGCGGGCGGGGAGCCGATATTCGGTCCCGATTCTAATAAAAGAAGTTGGGTAATTTACGGGGAGGATTACCCAACTTCTGCGCTCCGGCAAAGCTCAAGGGCGTTTCGCAAAATCCTGTCCGTCGATCAGGGAAACGTCCATTGTTTTGCAGGAAGACTGAAACCCTAAAGCCTCAAATTTAAAGACTGCCGAGGCGCTGGTTTGCGCCTCGGCAGTTGTTCTTGCGGTTACTTAGGTTGAATGGTTACTGGGAACGTCGTGTGCGCAGGATTGAGGACTTTCGCACCCGAAGTATTCGTTCCAGTAGTTGTGAATGAACCGGCCAGAGTCGGCGTGACGCTGTAAGTTACCAGCATCGTTGTGCCGCCAGCGAGGCTTGCTGTAGTGCAATCCAGGGTCTGGCCATTGATAGAGCAACCGCCGATGCTGGTGCTCAAGCTGCCAGGAACCAGGTTGAACGACGGTGGCAGGTTGACTTCGAACGTAACGTTCGGGGCAGTCACATTGCCGGTGTTGTTCTTGGTCTGCCAGGTGAACAGTACATTGGTGCCAACTGCCGGTCCCCCGTTGTTGGAGGAGCCGGTCGTCTGGATATCAGCGCTCACAGTGCCCGTGTTGCTGTTGATGCCGGTGGTCGCGCTGGCCGTGTTATTGGTCAGGCTTGGATCCTGGTTGAGGACGTTACCCAACAGGTCCCTGAGCGTCGCCGTAGCTGAGTTGGTGATGGTTGAGGCGCCAATCGCAACCGTGACTTTCACAGTCGCGCTGGCTCCTGCAAGCATTCCACCAAGAGTGCAGCTGAACTGCGAGCCGTTAATCGAGCATGCGCCCTGCGTAGTGGTCGACGAAACAAAGTTCGCCGGCAAGCTGTCCGCCAGGGTCACGTTCGGAGCATCGCCTGGGCCAAGGTTGGAAACGCCGATCGTGTAAGTTACAAACGATCCGGCATTCACCGAACTTGGACCGCTCATGGTAACGGCGATGTCCTGGATATTTGGAGCAGTCGGTGTAACTGCGTTGGAGGGCAGCGAAGCTGCGCTGTTGCCAGCCGCGTTCGTTGCAACCACCACGAAGTTATATTGCGATCCGTTCGTCAATCCAGTGAAGTTCACGCCAGTCGCTGGCGCCGCTACGGTCAAGCTGCCGACCGAAGTTGTGCCGTTGAGCTGCGCCGTGACCGTATAGCTGGTGATTGACAATCCGCCATTGCTGGACGGAGCCGACCACGCTACCTGGGCTGATTTATTGCCAGCCGTCGCAACCGCACCCACCGGCGCACCGGGAGGCGTGGGAACAAACGCTGTGAATGGAGCGCTGGCGATGGAGAACTGGCTGGTCCCGAACGTGTTCGAGGCAGCAACCAGGAACTCGACTGCGACTCCTAATGGAAGGTTGGTGATCTGGACTGTAGTGGGAGGAATGCCGTTCTGTGCCGGGCCAACGGTTGTGTCGGGAATAGCCAACGTGGTGCCGTCGGAAGCGAGCACAGTGCGAACCACATAGCCGCCCACCTGCTGGCCGTTGGGAAGAGGAACCCAGTTCACAATGGCAGAGCCGACGACAGCGCCTGGAGGTGTGGCGTTGCTTGCTGTCACCGAGTTGGGAACTCCCGGAGGAGCGCCCGCTGGCGGTTGCGGAACGATCTTGTAAATTGACGCAGCGCCGTTGATTGCGCCCTGCGTGCAGTCAACACCTGCATAGAACGTTTCATTCGCCAGGTCACTTGTATCAACCGTGCCACCTACAAGGAAGCAGAACGTGCCGCCAAATTGCGGTGTGATCGCGATGTTGTTTACGTCAGTGACATTGATGATCCTGGCTGCGCCGCTAAGGGTCATAGCATACAGTGAGTTTCCGGGGAATGTTGTATTCGGGCCGTCATAGGTATAGTCGCTGACGATACCTGCCTGCGGGCCGGGAACAAATGCGCCCAGGATTTCTGTGCCTACCTGCGGAGGTGTAGGTCCGCAGAGCACGAAGCCATTGGCAGCGGTGTCGCACTGGTCAAAGTTGTCTTTGAACCACGGAGCGATATTGTCCGCGCCATAGAGTGTGTGGCCGATCCAGGCCAGACCAAAAGTGTGGCCGGCCGCTCCGCCGTTTCCGAATCGAGTATCAGGAGCATAGCCGACGACCGCGATGCTGGCGCAATCCGCGTCGTTGCTGGGATCGAAAGTCGCGGGATGTGGAATGCGCACGATGGAGCCGTTGCGCATCCAGCCGATGTAGAGATTTCCGTCCGGCCCTAACGCCGCGGAGGACATCGTAAAAGGAGTCTGACCGGCGCGTGGATCTACCACTACTGGGCAGCCACCAGCGCTGTTTCTTGCCGTGTCATTACCCATCAGGGATTCAACGTGGATCGGATCGATCGATCCGTGTCCATTGTCGCCGCCGGGTAGATAATGCATGCGGATGACGCCGTTCGCTGTGCGTGGAATGTCTGCCGCATAAATGGTGTTAGTGGTGGCGTCAAACGTGGCCTGCATTGGGGCGAAAGCGCCGGCCTGAATGGCGCCCACGCAAGTGGTGATGATGTTGTTGAACCGCCCGATACCCGGAGCGGGTTGCGTGAGGTTCGGATCGTCAATTTCAGGATCGATACGGCAGAAGCCGTTGCTGGCGTCACCGTACCACAGGTGGCGTTCCGGCTGGCCGGTGAACTGACTGATGGCAGTGCCTGGCAGGATCACGCCCGCGGCCGGGAACGTCAATGAGGACAGGCCAAATTGCACGTAGTCCTGGGTTCCGGCCCACAGTGTGGTGGTGGTGGGCACGTTCAGTTGCGTTACATTCTGCGCATTCGCGGTCATGGCGAACGCAAGGATGAGGGTGACACACAGCAAACCAAGGCAAAGTGACAGCTTGCGGGCTTTAGGCTGCGGAGACTGTGTCTTTGTAATGTTTCTCATAGATATCCGTCTTTCCCGTCCGGAAGCGCTGAGCTTCTCGAAACGATTGCAATGGAGTCAGCTGCGCGTGCCGCCTCGTGGCCTAGCATCCGCGTATGCCTTCTCATGGGCGTTCTCGGGGCGCATAGTTGCGAACAGGGCGCAACCACGTGCCAGTTTTGTTTGCAACAAAGGAAAGAAAGACGGGGGTCAGAGAACGTAAATCAGAGCATGGACCGCTGCCAGCCTAACCTTTGTGGTGCTGAGTTATCGTTAGAGACTGGAGTTGGGTAAATAGACGAGAGCAGCCCAACGCCAACCTCGCGTTCAGCTACCAACTAGCGCCGTGCCCGATTTACCGTCGATGTGGTAGGACCTTACTTGAAACCATCCAGCGCAGCAGCCCGCAAAATCAACCACTGTTCCGGAGACGCGAATCATACGTGCAAATGTTTACTCGCGCAATATGAAAATGGACTTTGCCAATTAAAGGCACATTAAGCCCACATTAAAAATTCTAATGTTCGATTTAGGGATTTCGCCCTCTTTCCCCGGAGAACGCCAATGATTTCTAGTGGTTCGGCCCATTTGACTGCGTTTTTCCGCGCACACTGGAACATTTGTTCTGGCGAGTCTGGATCATGACCTATGGTACGATGGCGAAAAATTCATTAGCCCTTTTGCGCGGAAAAGAGCCGAACTTATGTCTTGCTTACTTCTCTCTGCATTGCTGATAGCTTCAGCGCCCATGCAGACACCATCTGCAACCGCAACAAAACCGCCGTCTGCGACGGCAAAAGCTGCGGCTGTCTCCACAACAGTAAAAGCACAGAGCCCTGCGGCGGCAAAGAATGCCAAACCTGCTGTTCTGGCTGCTTCTGATGCTGTCATCACGATTCATGGACTGTGTCCCGTCAGCCAAGCCGGACAGAATGCCGAGTCGTGCACCACAGTGGTCACCAGGAAACAATTCGATGCCCTGGTGGATGCATTGAGCGCCCTTGGTCCGCCTTTGCTACCGGTGCAGCGCCGCGGCGTGGCTGAAGCTTACGCAACGACCTTGCGCAACTATGAAGCAGCTAAGAAAGCCGGCATCGAAAAAGATCCACGCTACGCTGAAGTCATGCGCATCGCGCAGATGCGCGCCATGGGCGACATGTACAACGCCATGATGCAGGAAAAGATCAAGAAAGTTTCTCCCCAGGAAATTGAGGATTACTACAAGGCAAACCTGCCCAGATTTGAAGAACTGACCCTGAGTCGCGTAACTGTTCCCCGCCGCAACATGGCCAATCTGAAAGATGAAGAGTTCGAGGCCAAGGCGCGGAAGATTGCCGGTGAAATGCATGATCGAGCGGCCAGAGGCGAGGACCTGGATACGATTCAAAAAGAATCATTCAGCGCATTGGGCGTCAAAGATCCGCCTTCAACACATATGGCTGTGGTGCGGCGCGGGATCTATGCACCGGACCAGGAAAAGGAGATCTTTGATCTGAAACCGGGCGAGGTTACGCGCGTTTTTGAGCAACCTTCAGCTTTCATCGTTTTCAAACTGGAAGGGCGTGAGACGCCGTCACTGGAGAAATCGAAGGATGAGATCGTACGGATTCTGGTGCAGCAGCACCAGGAAAATCTGGAACAGGCCCGCGATAAATCCGTGCAGGTCGATTACAACGAACAATACCTGGGACCGGCCCAAACTTCTGCGTTTATGCCCCCCGGCCAATCGAACGCTGCTCCCGGCCACAATCAGCCGGGAAGCACTTCCAATCCTTCAACTAAAGCTGCTTCGCCTAAATAGAGCGCATCTGCTTCAAACAAAAACAGCCGGGAAGATGTTCTTCCCGGCTGTTTTGCTGCTTGCCTTACTTTGCGTTGATGGTTACGGTGAACGTGTTGTTGGCTGTGTTGGTGTCGGTCCCGTTAAATGACGCATGGCCCGTTGAACTGAACGAACCAGTGTCCGGCACGCTGAAGTTTATCGTCACAATCATGGTTTGCCCCGCGGAAATCGTGTCCGCATTGCAAGTGATCGTTCCTCCGCTGCCAACTGGAAGCGCTGTGCACAAGCCAGTAGAGGTAGAGAGTGAACTGAAAGGCAGTCCCGCGGGCAATGACGCTGTGAAAACAACGGAGTTGGCCGGGGCGTTTTGCGCGTTCTTGATCTGCCAGGTAATTGTGTCAGTCGTTGTAGGACCACTTGTCGGGCCTCCGTTCAGGGGCGATCCCGTCACTTGAAGGTCCGTCGTTGTTGGTGGCGCCGCAATCGACGTGCTGAAGTTTGCCGTGTTATTTATTGGCGAAGGATCAGTCAGCGGGTTTCCTGACGCGTCATTCGCGCTCACTGTGGCCGTGTTGGTAATGGCCGAAGTTACATTCAGGACGACTGTCAGCGTGGCGCCGCTGCCGGCTACCATTGGACCCATGTTGCATTGGAATTGCGATCCCAGCAGAGCACAAGCTCCCTGGCTCGGCGTGCCGGAAGCAAACGTTGCGCCTACGGGGATGAAATCATTCACAGTAACCTGCGGAGCGAAATTCGGTCCCAGATTGCTGATCGTGATTGAGTACGTGGCGTTGCCGCCGGAATTGATGCTGGTTGGTCCGGTCATGCCGATAGCCATGTCAGTCGAGCCCAGAGTACGCGTTGGAGTCACCGCATTGCTTGGAGCCGATTCAGGCCCCGATCCCTTGACGTTGGTTGCGTGAACGGTAAACGTATAAGTCGTTCCGTTCGTCAAACCGCTAACGACGGCCGATGTGGTGGTGCCGTTGGAAGTAGTGACTGAAATTGCCGTTGGCACGCCGTTGATCCGCGCGGTCACGGTGTAGCTGTTGATCGTCGCATTGCCAGTATTGGTGGGAGGCACCCAGGCCACTGTGGCCTGAGAATCCGCCGCCTGCGCTGCGACTCCCGTAGGAGCGCCCGGAACGGTGATGGCCAGAGGAACGACGGAATTACTGGGCGCAGAAAATGAACTCGTGCCCTGCGCGTTGGTAGCCGAAACTTCGAACTGATACGTAACTCCGTTGATCAATCCTGAGACGGTAGCCGTCGCGGTTTGAGTAGAACCTCCGTTATTAGGAACAGTAAAGTCCGGCACCGGATGCCCGTTGGAGGCCAAAGAATTGTGTATTGTGAATGTCGTCGCGGGGCTGCCGCCGGCGTTGAGCCATACAAGGAATGCCTGGGTGTCTCCGCTCGAAGCTGTAACTCCAACCGGCGTTCCAGGAACCGAAGGTGGCGGTGGCGTGGTTGAAACCGCGTAATAACGTCCTCCGCCCGCGACACCCGCTTCCTGGCCGGGATCATCGCCAACGTAAATCACCGGGCCGTTTGCTGACGCATCAAACGCCAGTGCAATCAGGAACAGGAAATTTGCCGCCCAGTTATTGTCAATCGATATCTGTCCGGTCGCACTCGTCAATCCAGAAAGTTTGACGATGGCATTTTGCGTTTCCGCGATGTACAGGCTATCGCCGTTGACAGCCGGATAAGCCTGATCGCTGGTCAGTGCAAAGACGCCGGGAATCAGGGTCTTCAACCTCGTTGTGCCCTTGCACGGAGTGAAGTTGTTCGCCGGTGAAAAGCACTGGTCAGCGTTGGGAATATTAAAGAGCCCTCGAATGTCTGCGCCCCAAATGTCATGCCCGACAAAAGAGATCGCCAGTCCTCTGCGCGCATCCGGCGTCGATCCCATCACCTGGATGTTGGAACAGGGAACCACATCGCTTTGCGGCGCAATCACCCGCACCAGATTGCCGGAGGTCTTGAAGGTTACGTAAAGGTCTGCATCTGGGCCCAGAGCCAAGGCCCAGGGAAAGCTGCCACTTAATCCGCAGCCATTGGCGTCGCCAAGAAATTCCGCAGTGGCGCTGACCAGGCCCTGGCCGGCGTCGCCATCCGGCAGGAAATGGTAGCGGGCCACATTGGCCGCATTGCCGTCATTCACGGCGTAGATCGTGTTCGTCAAAGGGTCATACGCCAAACGTCCTGGAGCGAATGCCACCCCCGCCACCGTAGTAATGCAAGTGGCTGTATTGACTGTGAGCGGAGCGCCGGTATCAAGATCGGGATCGAGACGGCAGAGACCGCCGGTATCGCCCGTCCAGAGATGCCGGAAAGGCAGGCCTGTGGCTGGATTAATCGCCGATCCGTTCAGTACCTGTGCTCCATAGGGGAGCGTAAACCCGGTAGCCAGAAGCGTGTTGGAGGCCGTAGTGGTTTGCGCGAATGCGCTCACGAATCCTGCAAAAACGAACAGAGCTGTTAAAGCGCAGCTCAGGGAAAACTTTCGCATGGTGCCACAATCGTTCGGGCTTCTCCGTGTTGGTGTAGTGGTCTGCTTCAAACTTCTCATGGGCGTGCCTTGGCATGCCTTTCCCCCGGAAGCGCTGCTAGTACGGCGGATCATTAAGAGTTTGTTTCCTCATGTAAGCGAAAAGCATTGCCGATTCGGTCAATTCTGTTGAAGGCGTTTCATCTCGAACGCCGATTGATCCGACGGCAACCATGGGCAAACGAAGTACGCCGTTCAACGAATTGACCATGAGGTCTCATTGAGTGTGTACTGACGTAATTAATCTTCGTCGCTTGAGTTGCTAACGCTTATTGAGGATGGCACCCAGAGAAATCCCCTGGAGCCAATAAGCGCGGTTGGTCCCGAGGCACCCGCGGGTTATGGGCGTGTTTTTAAAGTTTCAGGATGCCTCAAAGCAAAAATCAAGCATCCGGCCTGCAACGAGCATGAGACCGGAATAATACAAGAAACTCATTAAAAATACATTAAAAATTCTAATGATGGCCGAGCCGCTCCGCAAAGCGCTTTCACCCGTCATAGAAATTTGCGGTGGATTGACGCCGAATCGACGCTGGTCTCATTGCCGAATAAAAAAGTCGAGCACCGAAACCTGGCGTTTCGCTGATGTGCAGTGGCCCAGCCGGCTACCAGTGCCCGTGGAGTGGAAAATTCAAGCTGATGGAGAATACATCAGCTTGACCTTCAGTCTCCTTCGCCGAACGTCTTGCGATCGACAAATGCCCGGAGCCTGCGTGAGCGTGAAGGGTGACGCAGCTTGCGCAACGCCTTTACTTCTATCTGGCGGATACGTTCGCGCGTTACTTGAAAGTTCTGACCCACTTCTTCCAGCGTATGCTCAGACCCATCTTCCAGGCCAAAGCGCATCTTGATGATGCGTTCTTCCCGTGGGTTGAGTGTGCGCAGTACGCTGGCAGTCTGCTCTTTCAGGTTCACGCGGATCATGGCTTCAGCCGGAGAAACGCCCGTCGTGTCCTGAATGAAATCGCCCAGGCGCGAATCTTCTTCTTCGCCCACGCGGCTCTCAAGGGAAATGGGCTGCTGCGCGATCTTCAGCACTTTG
Source organism: Candidatus Angelobacter sp. (assembly GCA_049697035.1). Taxonomy (GTDB): domain Bacteria; phylum Acidobacteriota; class Terriglobia; order Terriglobales; family Acidobacteriaceae; genus Angelobacter. The sequence continues at coordinate 16,420 of JBAVUZ010000268.1, forward strand.
CGCACGCTCGATACCGGAATATCCATGCGTTGCGCAACTTCTTCTGACGTTGGTTCACGGCCAAGTTCCTGCACCAGCTGTCGCGAAGCGCGAAGCAGCTTGTTAATGTTCTCGATCATGTGGACCGGAACGCGAATGGTGCGGGCCTGATCTGAAATCGCCCGAGTTACAGCCTGGCGAATCCACCACGTTGCGTACGTCGAAAATTTATATCCACGACGATACTCAAACTTATCCACCGCCTTCATCAGGCCCATGTTGCCTTCCTGGATCAAATCCAGAAATTGCAGGCCGCGGTTGGTATATTTCTTGGCAATTGAGACGACCAGGCGCAGGTTTGCTTCTACCAGTTCGCGCTTGGCGTATTCCGCGTCCACGTTACCCTGCGTGATTTCCCGTTGCGTGCGGCAGAGTTCTTTGTAATTGACGCCGGCTTCCTGCTCCAGCTGTTTCAAGTCAGAAAGGCAGCTTTTCTGCTGCCGCTTGTACTCAGCGCGATGTTCCTCATTGCGCGTACCGTCAATTTTCTTTTCCAGCCGCTGCGCCTGGCGGTCCAGTGAACGCATGGTGTCCGTGGTGGTCGTAACGCGATCTATCAGCCGTTTTCTTTCCTGCGGAGTGTACTTGAAGCTGCGTATGACCTGCGAGACCGCAACCCTTTCCCGCCCCAGCTTCCACTGGCAGCGGCGATACGGTTTGGGATTTTGCTTGCGGCTGATGCCGGCAAGTTTGTCCTCCAGCTTCTGTGCCTTGTTGTAATGTTCCACCATCTTCTGGATCTCGTCGATGGTGACCTGCGTCCGCGCGGAAAGAATATCGTCAGTAACGTCTTCTTCATTGAAGACCACTACCTCTTTAATGGAACGCGCGCCCGATTCAAGGTCCTCGCCAAGGGTCTTGATTTCGCGAATGACAATGGGACAACGCGAAATGGCCTTGAGCACCCTGACATGTCCGCGTTCAAATCGCTTGGCGATCTCGATTTCTCCCTGGCGCGTAAGCAGAGGCACGGTGCCCATTTCACGCAGGTAGAGCCGTACGGGATCGCTGGTTTTATCCAGCACGCTGGGAGCAGCGCTGGTATCTAATTCTTCCTGGTCGTCCAGTCCAAAGCCGGTCTTTCTGCGGCGCTGTGAAGGCAGTTCACCTTCCGTCAGATCAATGCCTTCGGTATCCAGCGTCATTACCAGGTCATCAATGTCATCCGCGGAAGACACCTCCGCGCCAATAAAGCTGCTGGCTTCATTTGGAGTGAGGTATTCTTTGTCCTCGTCTTCAGGATCTACTTGCTTCCAATCAGGGTCGAATTTATCGTGGGTGGCCAACAGTGATTTACCTCTCGCATTGCGCGCGAGCAAAGATTACGGGCGGGACCGTGTAAATTGGCGATTGTTGGCCACATTTACGCGATCCCATCCAAAAATGGTTTAACCGCCATAGGACATTACTCGGCAGCGGGTCACGGTTTCGTGCTCGGTTCAACGCAGTTACTCAGGGGCGATGACCGCCCTGGGATTGTTTTCAGAATTCTGATATCAATCTGCGGAAACGGGCTTAACGCCAAGTGAATCGATTTCCTTGAGAATGGTCTGGAGTCGTTGTTCCAGCTGTTTTTTGGTTCGCGGTTTTCTTTCTGTTCTTGTAAATTGCCCGTAATTGGCAATGGAGCGCCGGTAAAAATCGGCAGTTTTCACCAGCAGGTCGGCCTTAGGATCATTTTGGGTGGACATGATTCTATTCTATAGGAGAATCTGTCAAGTGTGTCCCTAATAAGAACAGGTCTTTAGCGGTATTTCCGCCAAAGACCTTTAAAACACCTGTTTGCAGGATAACGGCTCCCCAGACTTAGTAAGTCTTAGACCGTATACCGCTGAAAAACCTCTCCGGGAAGGCGAACCATCCTGGATCCAGGCTTCACCGGCTCCGGCCGCATGCTGGAAACGTCCACCGGCATGGCCCGTTCTTCCCGTACAAGTCCGGTATCAACGTGCCCGCGACGCATCTTCAGTTGCAGCGTCCGCTCGATTCTGGCGAGGTCGGAGCGCTCCACTCCTGAATAAAACGTGATGGCAGAACCGGTTGCGCCGGCGCGGCCTGTGCGTCCCACCCGATGGATGAAGTCTTCCGGTATCGCTGGCAGATCGTAATTAATTACCTGAGCAATATCGTCAACGTGGATTCCGCGAGAAGCTACGTCGGTGGCCACCAGAACTCGCGACGTCCCATGCTGGAAGGCTGTCAGAGCGCTGTTCCGCTGCGATTGGCTTCGGTCGCCATGCAATACGCTCACAGCTATTCCCTGGCGGTTCAGCTTTTCAGCCAGCCGCTCAGTCGCTCGCTTGGTGCGAACAAAAATCAGCGTTCGCCCGGTTTCCTCACTGAGCAAGCGCTTCAGCAGTGAAAGCTTTTGGTCCGCATGAACTTCGTAAGCCAGCAGATTGACCGATTCGGAAGCTTTCGTAGTCGAGCCAAAAGCCAGCCGTACGGCACCGCTTGCGTATTCATCGACCAGGTATTGGACGGAAGGCTCCAGCGTGGCGGAGAAGCACAGGGTCTGCCGCGATCTTGGCAGCCTGCTGATAATCCTGCGGATGGCTGGGATGAATCCCATGTCCAGCATTCTGTCCACTTCGTCCAGCACAAGCGTTTTAATGCCAGCGAGTGAAATCAGTTCACGATCATAGAGGTCTTCAAACCTGCCGGGGGTAGCGATGATCAGCTTGGCTCCGGAGCGCACGGCACGGAGTTGCGATCTCTCCGCAACGCCACCAATCAGCAGCGCTGCGGGCGGCAGTTTCTTGCCGCGCAGTTGTTCATATTGTTTGCCGATTTGCAGTGCCAGCTCTCGCGTGGGCACCAGAACCAGGGCGCCAGGCCGCGATTCTGTTTGCTGCATCAGCTTGTCCATCACGGGTACCAGAAAGGCAAGGGTCTTGCCGGTACCAGTCTGGGCCGTGGCGACAACATTTTTGCCGCTGGCCGCATGCGGAATAGCAGCCTCTTGGACTTCAGTTGGGGTTACAAATTCGGACGCACGCAGGCGATCCAGTAGATATGGAGATATGGGAAGCTCTTTAAACGTAGACACTTAGAGTTTTTTTGCTTTCTTTTGATCGGCGGCGGGTGCTGACAGAGACGTTTATCAAAACGTCAGGGCAGAGTGATCTCATGCCGATATTTTTCAATTTTCGCCGTAGACAATCGGAGGTAAGTCAGTATGGGAATCCTGGACCAGATCTCGATCTTGAGGAGCCCTGCAACCGCGGATCTAAAGCAAAACCAGTATAGCACAAAAATGGTGCAGTTAGTCGGAAGCGTGTGACTAAGGTTTACTACTTTGCTTTCAGGCGCTTGCGGCCTTTGTTCTAGCCGTTTGCCCAGCGCGGGGTTGCAGCAACTGTTAAGTCGCTGGATTCTAAATTGCTCGTAAACAAAAATCATCCCCGCGCCAGCTCGCAGAATCAATAACCAGGGACCAACTTCTCGTTCTGAGGTGCGCGCATGCAACTCAAACCCTTTGTGCTCGATGTCTGGCTCGACCAATACGAACATGGCATAGAATTCAACCTGGCTGCGAGCACAGGGCCCACCTGGACCGTCAACGACATACTTGCCCTGGCTGACGACGAAACGCGCCATCGCTTCCTGAATCACAAGCTGGTCTACAGCCACCCCGCCGGCGCTGACAGTCTGCGCGAGGCCATCGCTGAAATGCAGCGTGTCCCGGTGGAAGCCGTCCAGATCGTGACTGGCGCCTCCGAGGCGCTGGTGACCCTGATGTGGCTGGCCGCCGAGCCTGGCGCGAACGTAATCATCCCGCTGCCTGGCTTCACCACTTTCTCGGCGCTCCCGCAATCTCTAGGCCTGGAAACCCGCTTCTATCGCGTGCGCCGCGAGAACGGCTTCCGCATCGACCCCGATGAGATCAAGCGGCTCGCCGACTCGAAAACCAAGCTCATCCTGGTCAACAGCCCGCACAATCCCACCGGCGCGACTATCAGCGACGACGAAATGCAAGCGCTGCACGACTTCACCGCTGAGCACGGAATCCAGTTGGTGAGTGACGAGGTCTACCATCCCATTTACCACGGAAGGCAGACGAAATCGGCGGCGCGCCTGCCGCACGCTACCGTAATCGCCGATCTCTCAAAAGCGTTTTCGATTGCCGGCGTACGCACAGGGTGGATGATCGAGCACGATGCCCAGCGTCGCCAGCAATACTGGAACGCGCGCGCCTACTTCTCAATCAGCAACACCACCACCGGAGAAATTCTTTCCGAAATCGCAATCCGTAAACGTGACGTCGTGCTCGGCAAGGCCCAGGAGACTGCTACTCGAAACCTCAAGCTCCTTGAGCGCTTCATGGCGGACTATCGCGACGTACTCGGCTGGATTCCGCCGCAGGGCGGCATGACCGCGTTCCCCTGGCTGCTGAGCGGAGAAGACGCTCGCCCGTTTTGTCAGGCCGCCGCAGAGCAGGGAATCCTTTTGGCTCCCGGCGATTGCTTTGATGTGTCGTCGCATTTCCGGCTGGGCTTTGCCGCCGCCGGAGAGAATTTCTCCACGGCGCTTGACCGCTTCGGAGTATTCGTCAAGAGTTGGGCTTCCAGGATGGCCATAGCATGACGGTCACACCTGATGGTTCCAGCATTCACGGGAGCTTGCTGCGACGCATTCAAGAACACTTGATTAGTGTCATTTTCCCGCCCAAGGCGGAGAGACCGTTTGCGGGAGGCCGTCGAATCTTTTTAGAGCAGCATTTCGCTTTTCAACTTTTGATATCCGGCCTGCGTCAGCCTGCCCAGTTCCTCAAACCAGTCTGGGTTCGCCGTGGTGAAGTTAAAGCAAGCCTGTCCCTGCATTGTTTTCTTTAAGGAAGGGGAAATTCGGTCTGAGAGATCGGGAAACATATATAAGGCGGGAAGATAGAAGCTGACGTAATTTTTCTTGATTTTGGCGCCGGCAAAGAACATGCGCCGGCCGTTCATGCTGGAAGAACGAGTCTCCAGGTAGCAATTTCCCGGCTTGTCAGTGCGGATGGCCAATTCGCTCTCATAGGGCTTAAGCAGCTGCCGCAGCACCGTAAAAATCGCGCTGTGTCCCTCTGCTCTGGCCGCCGCTGTCCCGTTATTTTCAACAGCCATATCGCATTCCTGGGCTGGAAATTGACGGGCCAGCCGGTTCCCATGAGTTTCAACGTTACAAGTCCGGCCAAATCCCCCGCAATCCTCAAAGGCTCGGCAGTTCGATCGTTCCCTGATGCTTCCGTTCCTGGATGTGGTCCCAGACAAGTTTGTCAGCCACAAAAGAGGCTTGTTTCTTCGAGAGTCCCATGTCTTGCGACGAAGACTCAATGCGGATGGCATACCGTTGTCCGCATTTTCCGCAGACAACGGTTTCCATAGGTGTCTCATTGGGAACAACTTCCGCTGTCCCTCTCACACGCCTTGCTACGCTCGGTCTTACCAACGGGGTTCACGACGCTGGCGTGGTCCGCGATCATTGCCGCCACGGTCATTTCCACGGCCCCGGCCACCACCGCCGCCGCCCCCAAACCCGCTACGGGGAGCTTGTGGTCTCGCTTCGTTTACCGTAAGTGCCCTCCCGCCGGAGTCTTTGCCGTTCAGCGCTGCCATCGCTTTTTCTGCTTCATCATCGTTGGGCATCTGGACAAAACCAAAACCCCGGGACCGGCCTGTATCGCGATCGGTCGCGACCGATGCGCTGTCAATGGCTCCAAAAGGCTCAAACAGCGCCCTGAGTTCAGGTTCTGTCATGTGGAATGAGAAATTGCCAACGTAAATCTTCTTCACTGCGACTCCTTTGTCGTTGTTGCTTGGGTGGTGCTGTTCTCAGCAGAAATAGGCAGGGGCGAATGCGGGAAATGTCTATCTGAGTCGAGGACAACTCACTGCTACTTAATACTACACCTTTGGGCGGGGCCCCGCCCAAAGTCTCTAAAAATCGTGAAAGCCGAAACCTTCAGGAATGCCTTCTTCGTTATAGGTAACGGTCAGGTCTTTGGGCTTTTCAGGAGCGTTGGGATCCGTCTCCTGGTCTTGTGTCTTGCGTTGCAGCTTGCGTTGGGCTTTTTCAGCCTGTTTATCCTGCCGCTGCCGCTCTTTTTGGCGCTTTGCAAAGGTGGTTCGAGAGCTTCCAGCCATGAGCACTCCTGATTCAGAATTTTGTGAGGAGAGCCAACCAGCCCGCCCTTTTCTCTATTGTACTTTATGCGCGCTCGTCACGCACCATAGAAAGCAGTTTTGCTCATTTATAGGAACAACATATTGGCGCGGGATTTAAGTTTTCTCAACCCAACGGCGAAAACAGCGTGTTGTTGCCTCGCATCCTAATTTCTATAGTCCTAAGGATGAAGGAGAGTTTCGCGATGGCCAAAACTGCTGCTGATGTGTTGATTGAAGGATTGATTGACTGGGGAGTCGATGTCATTTTTGGTTTGCCGGGAGATGGCATTAACGGCATCATGGAATCTTTGCGTACGCACCAGGAGCAAATTCGTTTTGTCCAGGTACGGCATGAAGAAGCTGCCGCCTTTATGGCCTGCGCTCATGCAAAGTTTACGGGAAGGCTCGGCGTGTGCCTCGCCACCTCAGGCCCGGGAGGTGTTCATCTGTTGAACGGTCTTTACGATGCCAAGCTCGATGGCGCTCCCGTCCTGGCTATAACCTGGTTGCCATATCACGACCTGAACGACACGTTCACCCAGCAGGATGTCGCGCTGGATCGTCTCTTTATGGATGTGGCTGCTTACAATACGCGCGTGATGGGACCCACCCATGTTGAAAATATCATCGAACTCGCTTGCCGCACCGCCACGGTGTATCACAAAGTGGCGCACATCGCATTTCCCACTGATATTCAGGACATGAAGGTCGAACGCAAGACCGCGTCCAAGCGCAATATCAAAGGCCACGTTTCCCACGTTCATGCGGATGGTGGACACTCTCCCAACGACTCTGACCTGCGCCGCGCCGCCGATGTGCTCAATGCAGGTAAGAAGATTGCCATCTTGGCCGGTCAGGGCGCATTGCACGCGACTGACGCGTTGGAACAGGCCGCGGAAAAACTCGGCGCGCCGATCGTAAAAGCGCTGCTTGGTAAAGCGGCGGTTCCCGATGATAGTCCATACACCACAGGCGGCATCGGACTGCTGGGCACCAAACCCTCACAGGAAGCTCTGGAAGATTGCGACACGCTGTTGATCGTGGGCTCGTCCTTTCCCTATATCGAGTTCATGCCCAAGCCGGGAAAAGCACGCGCGGTGCAGATAGATCTTGATCCTGTGCGCATTGGGTTGCGCTATGACGTTGAAGTCGGCTTGGTGGGAGACAGCCGCCGCACGCTGGAAGAGTTGCTGCCGCTGGTCAATCGCAATAAGGATCGCAGCTTTCTGGAGACAGCGCAGAAGGGGATGAAAGACTGGTGGGAGCTGATGCGCAAGCGCTCTTCCAATATGGAAAAGCCGATGAAGCCGCAGGTGATTGCCCAGGAATTAGGGGACCGGTTGCGCAGTGATGCGATTGTCTGTTCAGACAGCGGCACCATTACTACCTGGTGGGCCCGCCACATTTTGGCCAAACGCGGGCAGATGTATGCATGTTCGGGCACGCTGGCCACCATGGCTTGCGGACTGCCTTACACAATCTCCGCGCAGATCGCTCACCCGGACCGCCAGTGCGTTGCGTTTGTGGGCGATGGCGGCTTCAGCATGCTCATGGCGGAACTTGTGACTGCCGTGAAATACAAGCTGCCGATTATCGTTGTAGTGGTAAAAAACAATACGCTGGGCCAGATCAAGTGGGAGCAGATGGTCTTTCTCGGCAATCCGGAATATGGCGTGGATCTTGCGCCAATCGACTTTGTGAAATTCGCGGAGGCTTGCGGTGCTGTCGGCTTCCGTGTTGACGATCCTAAAGAATGCGGTGCGATTCTGGATCGTGCGCTCACGGCGAACGCCGTTGGTCCGGTGGTGATTGAAGCTGTGGTCGATCCGTTTGAAGCTCCCATGCCGGCAAAAGTGACATTTGAGCAGGCAGCGAAATTCACGGAGTCGCTGGTGCGCGGCGAGCCAAATCGCAAGAAGATAGTAGCCACTCAGATTGCCGATAAGGTGAGAGAGTTGGTGTGAGAAAGAACTGACGGTAATTTTTCAAAAGGCGAAGCCAATCGTGACCTCACCTTTTTTGTCTGGAAATGTCAGGTCGTTGTTGCTGGGCGGCCTACTTCTTTTTGGGCACCTTGGCGCCCTTTTCGCGCGCCTCTGATAGCCCTATCGCTATCGCCTGTTTGCGGCTCTTGACCGTGCCGCCTTTGCCACCCTTGCCTGATTTGAGTGTGCCTTTTTTCTTTCTGTGCATGGCGCTCTTCACTGACTTGCCGGCTGCCTTGCCGTACTTGCGACCGCTGGATTTCCTTTTCGAACTTGAACGTTTCTTGGTTGCCATTTTTCCTCCCTTTTAAATGAGAAGCGCGGAAAAGAAAATGAGTTGCGCCCCTCAACAGTGCCCTTCGGACAGCGATGGGGGAGATAAAAGGAAAAGCTGAGCTGCGCGAAACTCCTTCAGCCTGCACCATCCTCTCGCCAGAAATGTTCATCTTCTTGAATGAGACAGTGCAAGAGTTTTGAAGAGTTTGCAAAAGGAGAGGAATCATGGCGCGGCGTCCCGCTACACAGAAAAAGACATCAAAGCCCGAATCCAAAGGCAAGCTGATGGCGTTTGCGAGAAAAACAAGAGGTGAGCAAAAGGAGCCGAAGCCGCCTTTTCCAACCCAGCACCAGCCTCGTCCGGGTATTGAAGCGGACGTGGAGCCACGTCCAAAATACAAAGCCCCGCTGTATCGCGGAGCAGACAAGCTTCTGGATAAAGTTGCGCTGATCACGGGAGGCGATTCCGGCATCGGCCGCGCCGTCGCCGTGCTTTATGCGCGTGAAGGCGCAGATGTCGCGGTGGTCTTCCTTCCCGCAGAGAAGAGAGACGCGCAGGAAACGGCAAGCGCAGTTCAGGCTGAAGGGCGGCGCTGCCTGTTAATTCCGGGCGATGTGAGAGACCCTGAGTTCTGTCGGGAAGCTGTGGAGCAAACTGTCGAAGAATTGGGCCGCCTCGATATTCTGGTGAATAACGCAGCTTTTCAGCAGCATCAGGAATCGATTGATGACATCAGTGAAGAGCAGTGGGAAAATACTTTCCGCACCAACATATTCGGCTACTTCCACATGGCCAAGGCCGCACTGCCTCATCTGAAACCCGGCAGCGCGATCGTAAATACCGGCTCCATCACCGGTCTGCAGGGCAACAAAGAGCTGCTCGATTATGCTTCCACCAAGGGAGCGATCCATGCTTTCACCAAATCTCTGGCGCAAAATCTGGTGGAAAAGAAAATCCGAGTGAACTGTGTAGCTCCAGGTCCGGTATGGACTCCACTCAACATCGCCGACAAGCCTGCCGAGAAAGCGGCAGAGCACGGAAAGGCGACACCCATGGAACGTCCGGCCCAACCGGAAGAAGTTGCGCCTGCATTTGTCTTTTTTGCGTCGGAGGCGGATTCCAGTTACATCACTGGCGAAGTATTGACCTTGCTGGGTGGCTAAACTACTGCTGCTTAGCGGCCTGGGGTTTTGCGCGGCAACTTCTGGCTGAAGACGATTATTGACTCAGCACAAAGTCGTAACGGACTTCTATCTCGCTTTGATGCTCTGCCGATTCGTATTTCCACTTGCGGGCTGCCTGCGCCAGAGCATTCACCAGCACAGGATTGCCGCCAAGTTCTTTGACGTTAACTACACTGCCATCGGAACTCACAGTGAGCAGTACTCGCGCTACGCCCTCTATCTTCATCTTGCGCGCAAGTTCCGGATATTCCGGCGGTGGATTGTTCTTTACTTTGCGCGTGCTGCTTTGGGTCTGCGACGTTTGCGAAAACACAGTGGACACGGAAAGAGTGTGCCAAAGCAGGGTTGCGATCAAGACAAAGAACGTAGCTTTCAAAAGACGAAGTGCACGATTTGAAAAGTCGGCGATCATATGGTCTTGCGGCTTTCCTTCCCACAAATCGAACTAACCAGAACCTCTGCGCTGCAGGGGGTTGGCAACTTTTCAGCCGCTTGCAATTGGATCATCCTATAAATGTTGTGTGTACTCCAGCATAAACAGCCTCTGCCTGCTCACGGAAGTCGATACTGACATGACCTTTTGTAATTGCCTGACGCCCGTGAGTTCCAAATGGAATTCACGGCGGAGCAGCCCACCAGTTTCCTGCAAAAGATAAGGGGCCTCTTGCGAGGCCCCGTTTAACAGGCAAAAACTACTCTTTGTGCTTACTCGTTGATTGCAGGATGTTTCTTGAATTTGCGTGGGACCGCAAATCCAATTTCCTGCGCGATCCACTGGGGCTCGCCGCTGCCCTGGCAAGTGCCCCACAGAGCCATGGGCTCATTTCCGTAGCGCAACATGCCGCTGTGCCGCGCTTTGTCCTTATCGAGTTCAGGGTCAGGGTCGGCAAAGCCAATAGCGTGCCGAAGCATATCAACTTCCTCAGGCTTACCGGTGAGGAAGGTCCAGTATTTGTCATTGATGCCGTGCATCTTCGCGTATTCCTTGAGCTTGGCCGGACTATCTTGCTCCGGCTTGATGCTCAGGGAATAGATAAAGATTTCATGGTTGATCTGCTCGCGCAGGAGTTTCTGCACGTGTTTAAGATTGGCTGTGATCGTTGGACAAACGCCCTGGCAATCGGCATACATCAGATTCAGCACCACGATTTTGTCTTTCAGGACGTCATCGTAGAACTTCACCTTTTTGCCTTGGTGCGTGACCAGTTCCACGTTGGGAAAGTAGCGCTTGCGGATTACCTCACGTCCGGAGAGCCGGGGCGCGAACTTGCGCGGAACTGCCGGAGCCGATTCATCGGCGCGTGCCATGAGCGCTCCCGAAAAAGGCACCACGACAAGTCCGGCGAACAACTTTCTTCTGCTAAGTTCTGACATTTCAAAACTCCTTTCGATGTTTGTGGCGCAGCAGCATGCTTGCCGCATGCTGCTGCAGGCCGGGTTTACGGATTTGTGTTGGTATCGCCGGTTGTGCCTATGTCGAACCGCAGCATCATGGCATGGTCTTCATGTATGACGTTATGGCAGTGCATTACATACCTGCCAAGCCAGTCGCGGAAGCGCATCTTAATGGTCGCGTTGCTCTTGGGCGTCAAGCGGACGGTATCCTTGCGGGCCAGATTCACACCTGATGGTGAATTGCTACTGCAACTGGACCAACAGTACTCGCTGCCCCATTTGCTGTAGTTGCTGGTATCGTCTGTGCTGCTGCCATACAGGCCCGGGGCGCCCTTCGTGACCTGGTGCTCTTCCATGTGCACGTGGATCGGGTGTGACCAGTTCCATCCGTTGGAGAAGTTCCACTGCTCCAGGCTGTTCTGCTGCACGGTGAAGCGCGTGGTGTTACAGCTGAACAGCTTGCTGTTGATTGTCCACTGGCCGTTCCAGCCCTGATCGAAGTTGAAGTTGCGCGTGACCCGCGGTGAAGCGCTCACGCTCGGCAAAGCGTAGTAGCTCGGGAGTGTTGCGGGGTCCACGCTGTTGTCGGCCGCCGCCGGCTGGTCCACTACGATCTGCAGCATCAGGAAGCCCTGGCCTCCGCTCACTACTGATCCCGTGGGTCCACCCTGACCGTTCGGCTGGTTCAGGCGATTTTCCAGATAGATCGTCTTTCCCGCGTATTTTGAGAAATCGATGATCACGTCCGCGCGCTCCGCTACTCCCAGCGCGACCGCCGGCACTTGCACCGGCTTGGGCAGCAGGTTGCCGTCATTCGATATCTGGTAGAACGGGTTGGTGGCCGAAGTATTCGTCAGGTCTGTAATGTATATCTGCACGAACCGTGACGGCCCTGTGTTGATCCAGCGGAAGCGATAGCGCCGGGGACTGACGTGCAGTACAGGCTGAATCACTCCGTTCACCAGAAACTTGTCCCCCAGGATGCCGTCCGTGTTGAACGTGTCGAACACCAGGTCTCCGGTGGTCGCGTCAAAACAGCGGTCGGCGAACATCATCGGAATGTCATACGTTGGGAATGACGGCAGGCGGAATCCGGTGGTCTCGTCACCGGTGTCGGAGTTATTGAACAGGATGTAATGCCCGACCAACCCTTTGTACACGTTCTGGGCCGTGAAGCCCTCGCGATGATCGTGGTACCACAGAGTGCTCAGTGCCTCGTTGGGGTCGCCGTTGGTTGAGATGTGGTCGGAAAGAAAGCCGGCAAGCTGGTTCGGATAATACTGGTCGTAATACTGGCCGGATGCAAAGTAATCACAAGGGAATCCGTCACTCTCTGAAGGCGAGTGGCCGTTGTGCAGGTGGGTGGAAACTGAGTTGATTCCGAAACCGCCATTGTCGGAAGGCAGGTTGTTGTAGTTGCGAATCAGGAACGGGTTCCCATAGTGCCCTACGTAGGTAGGTCCAGGGCTCGTGCCGTCGAACGTCCACAATCGCTGCATGGGCAGGTCGGGTGACATGCTCACATTCGCCACCTGCTGGTTGACCTGGTAGATTGTGGTGGCCGGGAAGGGAAGGTTGCCGTTGCTGCCGATGGGTGACTGATGCGCTCGCGTCCGGCCTTCATAGGCAATGCCCGTTGCGGGATTGATCACGTTGTTCGGGGCGATGGTCGGCGCCGGCCCTGTCAGCGCGGAAAGAGCGGTGGGCTGCTTTACCGTCGGAATCGGCATGTTCATCACCCACGGACGCGTTGTCGGGCTGGCACAATTGCCGCAGCCGCTGCTTCCGGAATAGCAGTTGCTGCCGCTGCCCCAACTGTCGGCCCATGCCCGCGTGCTCAGGCCTTTCTTGGCAATCAACATTCCTGCGCCTGTCAGCAGTCCCATTTTCATCAGATCACGGCGACTGGTTAACCCGGCTTTTACCAACTCCTGCCGGTTCTTAAAGGCGTTGTACATTTCTTTCCATCGTGCGCGAGAGACTTTCTCGCCATTCG
>JBAVUZ010000269.1:0-3059 GCA_049697035.1 Candidatus Angelobacter sp.
CAGCTGGAACCAGACTGATGCCGCTGAGCGCTTCCGTATTCCGCTTTCCACGTTGAACCAGAAGATCAAGCGGCTCAACATTGAGATCAGGAAAAAAGGATCTAAGGACTGATGACCTGATTGCGGCGCCATCTTCATTGCCACATGCTCAACGCCAGCAGCGCAATGATAAAGGCCTATGAGCCCGCCAGACGTTTAAAGTAAGCTCCCACCATATCCGCACCCAGGTGCGGTGTACCACCCACCCACCTGCCTGCTCATTGTCGAGCAAAGTGAACACAGATGAAAAATCAACGCTGAGAGGGTGAATGTCTCTCAGTCGAACGAGTAACCTGGCTCGCTCCAAACGAAGTGTCACCCTGCATCTCTCATGGCTTAGTGAGAGCGCGAATGCGACACAATTGCTATTTCCCTTTTCCCGGCACCGCCAGATTATTCCTGACGGAAAACACTCCCGCGACGCCATTAGCGCGAATTCCAGCCATGTTCTTATCTGATTGGCGGTCCACCACGCCTTCCAGCGTTACGTTTCCGTGGTTTACGATGATGTGGATTGGGCGGTTCGATCCTACGCCGTAATGCTGCAGCGGGCCGTAGCGATAGATGGCGATGAACAAATCGCGGCGCAAGCGGTCATCGTTGGGCGAGACAGGCAGCACCTCAATGCGGTTCTCGACCCGCTCCACGCCTTCAATTTTTTTCACCACGTTCTCGGCGTCGTTCTTGAGGAACGGCTGTACCACCTGCCCATAAAGAGTCACGTCATAGCCGTTCAGCTTGAACGCAATGTTGTCAAAGGCGCCAAAGTCAGGAAGCATCAGGATCTGGTGGCGCACGTCTTTCATGATGCGCTCCTGGGCTTTGGCTGAGAATTTCTTGTCGCTCTGTGCGCCTGCGTGCAAAAAGCACGCAGTGCAGACCATCACGGTAATCCCATAGATAGCTCTTCGCATTGTTAGGCCCTCGTCTCTGATCCAGTCTAATCTCTTGGGTTCTGCTGCGCTGCCAGTTTCTGATTTTGACCGCCTGCAATTAAGATATTGGATTGCGCTGCTGAACGCGCAAATCCTATGACCGCATCGAATCCCAAGCCGGAAGAGCCCGCAGTCCCTGAGCCGGCGCGCCCTTCCAACTTTATTCGCGACACCATTATTGAAGACCTGAAGACCGGCAAGTACAACGGCCGCGTGTGGACGCGCTTCCCCCCGGAACCGAACGGCTATCTGCACATTGGCCACGCCAAGGCCATTTGCCTTGACTTTGGCCTGGCCGACGAATTTGGCGGCGGCACGAACCTGCGCTTTGACGATACCAATCCGGAGAAGGAAGAAACCGAGTACGTTGAGTCCATCATGGCCGACGTGAAGTGGCTCGGCTTTGAGTGGGAAGGGCTTTACTTCGCCTCAGACTATTTCCAGCAACTCCATGACTGGGCCGTGCAGCTCATCAAGGCCGGCAAAGCTTACGTCGATGACTTGAGCGCGGAAGAAATCCGCAAATATCGTGGCACGCTTACTGAGCCCGGCAAGGAAAGCCCTTTTCGTAACCGGACGGTAGAAGAAAATCTTGATCTGTTTTCGCGGATGAAGGCCGGAGAGTTTCCTGACGGCTCACGCGTGCTGCGGGCGAAGATTGATATGGCTTCGCCCAACCTGAACATGCGCGATCCCGTGATGTATCGGATTTTGCATGCGGAGCACCATCGCACCGGCGACAAGTGGTGCATTTATCCCATGTATGACTACGCGCACGGCCAGTCAGACTCGCTGGAAAACATTACGCACTCCATGTGTACGCTGGAGTTTGAAGACCATCGTCCTTTATATAACTGGTTTATCCAGGAACTCGGCATTTTCCCTTCGCAGCAGATGGAGTTTGACCGGCTCAACCTGACCTACACGCTGTTGAGCAAGCGCAAGCTGCTGCAACTGGTCCAGGAAAAGCGCGTCAGCGGCTGGGACGATCCTCGCATGCCTACGCTGAGCGGAATCCGCCGCCGCGGCTATACACCGGAAGCGCTGCGCAATTTTGTGGCGAACATCGGCGTGACCAAGACCAACGGCACGCTTGAGCTGGCCATGCTGGAGCATTTTGTCCGCGAAGACCTGAACCGTCGCGCGCAAAGGGTAATGGCCGTGCTGCGGCCTTTGAAGGTCGTGATCGATAACTATTCTGAGGACCAGACCGCAGAGATGGATGCGGTCAACAATCCTGAAGATGAGAGCGCGGGCAAGCGCAAAGTGCCATTTTCGCGCGAGCTCTATATCGAGCAGGACGATTTCCGCGAAGTCCCGCCTAAAGGATACTTCCGTCTTTCACCCGGAAAAGAAGTGCGCCTGCGTTACGGTTATTTCATCACGGCGCAAAGTGTAGTGAAGAACGATAAGGGCGACGTGACGGAAGTCCACGTAACGTATGATCCCGCGACGCGCGGCGGCAACGCTCCCGATGGACGCAAAGTGAAGTCCACGATCCACTGGGTATCTGCGGCGCACGCCATCAATGCCGAGGTACGGCTATATGACAATCTCTTCAGCAAAGAAGATCCCAACGACGTTCCTGAAGGCCAGGATTTTACCGCCAACCTGAATCCGAATTCCCTGGAGACGGTGAGAGACGCAAAGCTGGAGCCTTCATTGAAGTCAGCATTGCCGGGCGCGCGGTACCAGTTTGAGCGCCTGGGATATTTTTGTATGGATACTGACTCAAAGCCGGGAGCGCCGGTGTTCAATCGCACCGTGGCGTTGAAAGATACGTGGGCTAAAAAACAATCAAAGTGAGCTGCATCAAGATCGGAGCCAGACATTTGAGATACCGGATCGCAGCATTCTTCTTCAGCTTGTTGGTGTCCGCGGGAGCATTTGCCGCGCAGATTACCGGCACCGTTACCAACGCCACTACGAACAACCCTTCCTCTGGCGATGAAGTGACCCTGCTCTCGCTGGCCAGCGGCATGGAAGAAGTAGGAACCACCAAGACCGACAGCCAGGGCCATTACACGCTCAATGTTCCGGACGCCGGCGGACAGCATCTTGTCCGCGTGGCGCGGCAGAACGTGC
>JBAVUZ010000270.1:0-4713 GCA_049697035.1 Candidatus Angelobacter sp.
CCTATGAGCGGCGGAAAGGCAAGGGACGAAATGCAAGGTTGGGTTGCTTCACTTGGGCTTCATGTGGTCCAGCACATTTTTCATCAGCGCAGGCACATTGCGGTTCCACTGGTTCCAATCGTGTCCGCCACGAGGGGCATGAAATTCATAAGCGAAGTGGCGCTGCTGCAGCAGCGCGGCGAATCTGCGATTGGCGGGCAATAGACCTTCCTGATCGCCACAGGTAAGAAATAGATATGGAGCCTGCGCGGGATCGGCGGAGCGCACAAGAACAAACGGATCGCTGGCGCGACGGCTTTGGCTTCCCCACGGGCCGAAGATGGAGCTGTGCTGGCGGTATCGACCGACGCGTTTGATGGAGAACGGGCGGCTGGGAACGTCCAAAGCCGAACTGAGGCCGCCAGCGAAGACGAACAGATCAGGATGCTTGAGGGCAAGCAAAACAGCGCCAAATCCTCCCATGGAGACGCCCGCAATCGCGCGGTGTGCGCGATCAGCCGCGGCAGGAAACCGGCTCTCCACGTCGGCGATGAGATCGTGCACGATGTAATCTTCGTAACGGTCCTGTGGCCGCTCGGCTGAGTTGGTGTAGTAAGAGTTGTTGCCTTCCGGCATAACCAGAATCAGGCCGCGCTCAGCATAGCCAGCTACGTCAGAATAATTGGACCAGTCGCGAAAGCCGCCTCCGCCGCCATGCAGCAGATACAGCACAGGAAGCTTTTTGTTTACGGCAATGTTGGCCGGAACGATTGCCCGATACGGCATCTCGCGGCTGAGCGCAGTGGAATGAAATGTTACGTCGACCATCTTTACGCCGGTAGTGAGGCGCGGATGGTCTGGAGGCGGTGCGTTCTTGCCGCACGAGACAAGGCAGAGGGCGGCAAACAGAAGCACGCTTTTATAATTCATCATCGTCTTCGAGCGCATACGTTGAAATGAGTGAATGACAGCAACATTAATCAACCTGAAACAAGTGGTCAATTCCACACCATTGAATTCGATTTGGAAGCGGTCAAGGAGTAAACATGTCTAACGAGCCCATCCTTTTTGAAGTGCGCGACAATGTTGCCCACGTGACGCTCAACCGTCCGCAGGCGGGCAATGCGCTTGATCTGGAGATGGCAAAGCAGTTGATGGCGGTGGCCCTGCGCTGTGAGGCCGATCAGGGCGTGCGCGCGGTCTTGCTGAAGGGAGCGGGCAAGAGTTTTTGCGCGGGTGGCGACGTGAAGGTATTTCTAGCGCAGAAAGAGTTGCCGGCCTACCTGCGCGAAATCACTTCCTATCTGCATCTGGCGATCTCACGCTTTGCCCGGCTCGATGCGCCGGTGATCGCGGCAGTACAGGGATCGGCAGCGGGCGGAGGGTTTAGCCTGGCGATTTCCTGCGATCTGGTGCTGGCCGCCGAGTCGGCGAATTTTCTGATGGCCTACTCGAAGATCGGCATGGCTCCGGACGGCGGCTCGACATATTTTCTTCCTCGGCTCGTGGGGCTCAAGCGCGCGATAGAGTTGGCGTTGACCAATCGTGTATTGTCCGCGCGGGAAGCGTGCGACTGGGGAATCGTCACGGAAGTCGTGCCGCAGGAAAGCCTGGAGTCGCGCGCGGAAGAGCTGGCTCGATCACTGGCGCAAGGTCCCACGGGCGCTTTTGGTTCGGCCAAGCACCTTCTGCACGGCGGATGGAATCAGACGCTGGAAACGCAGATGGAGCTGGAAAGCCGGGCCATCGCGGAAGCGGGCGGGACAGCCGATGGGCAAGAGGGGATCAGGGCTTTTGTAGAGAAGCGGAAGGCAAAGTTTGGAGAGATTTGATGTCGGTCAGTCAGTGACTATGAGGGGACCTTGAATATAGATTAAATGACACCTCGATGTGCATCTCCACAGCAACCGGCTGCCCATTGCGAGTTGCAGGCTCGAAACGCCATGACTTCAACTCTTCCATGGCATTTTCGTCAAGCCCCATACCCAGAGCTCTTTCCAATCTGATCCGGCTCACATTGCCAAACTTGTCCACAATGACGCTCAGTATCAGTGTGCCCTGAAACCCTGCCTTCCGGGCCTCCTCGCTGAATTCAGGTTCCCGATTGTAAGTGACTTTGGGCGAAAGAACGTTGTCTTTCCCAACGTGATAGATCGTTTCCCCTGAAGTTCGGTCGTCTGCCCTACGGAGCTCGGGCTTGAGGTGCTCTGCACTGTCATTGCCCAGGAAGAAAACACGTCCAAGAACATTTTCTGCGTCGTCTAACGAATTGAGTGGCTGGAGGAAGTGGATTTCGATGCGCACGGGCTTACTTAGCGCAGCCCAGACTGGTTTGCCCGTTTTCTTGTTCTCGCCGACAGCTCCTCTTGGGCCTTCCAGCCGCAGCGTGTCGTTGGAGAGATCGAGCTTTTGAACATAAATTCCACCGTATGTAAGCCACGGCCCCTGCGCCGGAGCGCTGAGGAGACGCCCCTCAGAATCAAATTTCTGGTCGCCGGAGGAAAAGGGCGTGCGGAGAGCCAGGACATGGTTCTTATATTTTTGATTGAGTGCGTCTTTGAGGCTGTCGGCGTGGGCGGTGGCGGCTTGAAAGAAGAGAGCAGCCAAAAAGAGAACGCCGGTTTTGCGATTCATGGGGCAAGTTTAAACAGGACACCTAAAGTTTGGGTGATTTTTCTTAGACGCTTCGGCTTCGCCTGCGCGCAAGCCTACGGCAGTAGAATCGTTCGACGCTTAACATTTTCAGTAAAGGTTAAACGCGGCCTCAATATTCATCTCTACGGCCACAGGTTCTTTATTGTGGGTAGCAGGTCGAAATCGCCAGGTTTGAACTGTGTCCCGGGCGATTTCATCCAGGCCCATTCCTAACGGGCGTAGAAGATGAACGTTATGGACACGTCCATCTGAAGCCACAACTACGCTCACCACCACGATGCCCTGGTATTTCTCATACTGAGCGATTGCAGAATATTCGGGCGCGGGCGTGAACTTGACCTCGGGAGCTTTTACTTTGTCGTCTTCCCCCACGTGGAAGACGGGCTTCTCTGCCTCTTCATCCGCCGGGCCGGGTTTTGCGGTTGGCTCGATGCCTTGAACTGGGATGAGACGTTCCTCGATATGGTCGTTCCAATAGAACTCCTCATCCTGTTTCAGGGACGAGTCATATCGCAGATGGCCTGCAAGGTATCGACGCCAAAAATCGGGTAGGGAGTCGAAAAGGCCAACAGTGTTCAGTGCAAAGACGCGACTCAAAACGGCCCGCGCCTGCTCAGCTGAGTTAACCGGTTGACCAAGACTGATTTCCAGCGTGATAGAAGGTGACAAAGGCGGGCTCCCGCGGCCCTTGAGCCGTTTGAACTCCAGCATGACAAGCCCGTTCTTTCCGAAAAGAATAAAAATCCTTCTGCCCGCGATACTGATCTTTTCCGGCGTAACTTCGATCCGGTCAATCAGAAGTCCGCCATTTGTTGTCCATGATTCTTCAGGACCACCTTTTAGAACCTTGCCTTCAGCGTCATATCGCAGGGAATCATCGCGGAGCGGATGGCGGAAAATCAGAACCTTGCCTTCAAATTCCTTGAGCGCATTTTCAGCTTCCTGCGTGGAAGCAAAAGCGATGTTCGCAAGCATGCACAGCAGCAGAATTGAGATTGGCTTGAACATTCGGAGAACAGTGTAACCTAACCAGCCAGGCGTGACGGCACGACTTCGCAGGCCGTCGTTCGCAGGGCTCGCTCCGCCCAAAGCGCTCAAGTCATGCCCTGACACTTGTGCGGCGCGGCAGCAGTTGCGCGAATTTTGTGTATCCCACCCTTTGCCGCCGTTTGAATTCTCGAAAGAGATTGATGGAACGCGGGCGGCAAAGAGTGGGGCACCCAGATTTACTTTGGTGTTGGTGGTGTTGTTGCGGCGGATTTGGCCTGCTGTTGTTCGGCTTCCATTTGTTTTTGGACGATTTCATTATTGTTGGGCGGGAGGCCGAGTTGCTTGAGCATGTCGGAATCGTAGAAAGCAAGCCGCCAGCCGATGCACTCTTTTATTTTTTCTGGTTCCAATCCATTTGCTCCCCCAAAGCTTGCATACCTGACATTCGCAGACGCCGACACTGTCACACGAATCACCAAATCGCCCGAGGGGCGAGACCCAATGATGGATTCCGATGAGAATTTCGCGTTTGTCAGGTCTGCAAGGACCATACTGGCTTTTGTGAGATTTGCTCCTGATAAATCTGCATATTTCAAATTTGCCTTAGTTAAATCGGCACCTCGTAAATCGGCTTGAGGCAAGGAGGCATTAGTCATATCTGTCCCTTGTAACTGCGCTCTAACTAAAAAAGCATAGTTGGCATGAACAGACATCAAATATTGACCAGAAAGATTGGCTCCTTTGACTATGTTCATTTCATCATCCCTCGTACCTGTCCAATTCGGCGGTTTCACAGAAACGTCGGTGTTTGTCAAATCAATACTCGGGGAATAACCAAGCGCAGCCGCGGCTTTAGATAGAAACCTCGGTTGTCCAAACATCATCGCGCACGAAAGGAAGAACAGAGATCCTCCCAAAAGAACGATCGACAATACGCAAATATAAATAGCTCGACGTTTGAACAGCTTTAAAGGAGAAAAGGGAATTCTTTCCTGGCCTTTTAGCGTTCTATTCGCAAGGTTCAAAAGAACAGCCGCCGCAACAACTGAAACCATCAGAGTGATGATTTGTACAAGCGTCCAAGCCAGG
>JBAVUZ010000271.1:0-2250 GCA_049697035.1 Candidatus Angelobacter sp.
CGACTTTGAAGTCCATATCGCCGTAATGGTCTTCCGCGCCGGCAATGTCCGTCAGGATGGCGTAGGAATCTTCTTCCTTCACCAATCCCATGGCCACGCCCGCCACAGCCGACGATAGCGGCACTCCAGCATCCATCAGTGAGAGTGACGCGCCGCAAACCGTGGCCATTGACGATGATCCGTTTGATTCCAGAATGTCTGAAACCACGCGCATGGTGTAAGGCCAGTTCTCGACGTCAGGCAGTACGGCCAGAAGCGCGCGCTCGGCCAGCGCTCCGTGGCCAATTTCACGACGGCCAACACCTGTCATGCGGCCCACCTCGCCCACTGAGAACGGCGGAAAGTTGTAATGCAGCATAAAGCGCTTCTTGGTTTCGCCTTCAAAGCGCTCAATGCGCTGCGCGTCGTCCGGCGTGCCCAGCGTGGTGGTAACCAGCGCCTGCGTTTCACCGCGGGTAAAGACGGCTGAACCGTGCGTGCGTGGCAGCACGCCAACCTCAATCCATATGTCGCGGATCTGATCAAACGCGCGTGCATCAGGCCGCTTGCGGTCTTTCGTGACCTGCTCGCGGAAGATGCGCTCGCGCAATGCTTCATAATATTTTGAAAGTTTTGCCGCAGCGTCTTTGTCGTCTTCCGGCAGCTCGGCTTTCAGCGCTTTCTTGATCTCGCGGACTTTCTCGTAGCTCTCATGCTTCGGATGCTTCGCCGTATCCAGCGCGTCGGTCAGCTGCTTGCCGACCTTCTTCATGAGCTCGTCATAATATTTCTGATCAAACTCCGGCGCGGTGACTTCAAGCTTTTTCTTGCCGTTTTTCGCGGCCAGATCGGTCAGCGCAGCGCAGATTTTTTTGATCTGCTCATGCGCAAACTCAATGGCGTTCAGAACCTGCTCTTCAGAAACTTCCTTCGCGCCGGATTCCACCATCACAATGCCTTCAGCCGTTCCCACCACCATAATGTTGAGCAGGCTGTCGCGCATTTCTGCATAAGTCGGGTTCACAATCATCTGGTCGTTGACCAGGCCAACGCGTACCGCGCCCACAGGGCCGTGGAACGGAATCTCAGAAAGCGTCAGCGCCGCGGAAGCGGCGTTGATGGCAAGAACGTCAGGATCGTTTTCTGTGTCGGCGGAGAGCACCAGCGCGATTACCTGGGTTTCATTGCGGAAGCCTTCCGGAAATAGCGGGCGGATGGGACGATCAATCTGGCGGGCGGTCAGCGTCTCGCGTTCCTGCGGACGGCCTTCGCGCTTGATAAAGCCACCGGGGATTCGTCCTCCGGCGTAAGTGTATTCGCGGTAATCAACCGTAAGGGGGAAGAAATCTATGCCTTCGCGGGGATCGGGCGAGGCGCATGCCGTGCCCAGTACAACGTTATCTCCCTGGCGCACAATGGCTGAGCCCTGCGCCTGTTTTGCTAAATGTCCGGTTTCAATCTGGAGGGTTTTGCCGCCTGCAAGTTCAACAGTGGCTGTCTGCTTCATCAGTTCCTCTTTTCCAGGAGGACCAGCAGTCTGAATTCAAAAGAGAGCAATCTGAGCATGCGAAAGCGGGAGAACACACGTTTCCCACCGGCGCTAGACGACCGTTTTTCCGTTCGATCTCGATCGATTATTTACGGATTCCAAGTTTCTGAATGACGTCTTTGTAACGCTCAGTATCGTACGTTTTCAGATAGTCCAGCAGGCGGCGGCGCTTGCTGACCATCATAAGAAGACCGCGCCGGGAGGCATGGTCCTTTTTATGGCTCTTGAAGTGCTCCGTCAGCTCGCCGATACGCTCACTGAGAATGGCAATCTGGACTTCCGGGCTGCCCGTATCAGATTGATGCGTACGGAAGCGGTTGATGACGTCGGCCTTGCGCTCTCTCGCTAACACTGAATTCTGGTCGACTCCTATATCTAAATCTCGTCCTGTAAGTGACTTAAACAGAGTAACACGCGGGGACGAAAACTGTAAAGCCAAAGAGACCGCCGAAATCGCCGTCATCGCGCGTCATCGCCGTAATCGGAAAGGCGACGCTTACCGCAGATTTACGCGGATGAGCGCGGATCGGGCAATTGCCAAAAGTGCCAAGATTGCCAAAGATCGCCGAAATTCGAAGGCAAAAAACCTTTGAAACACGGAGATGGCATGAATAAAGGTGCAAGTTCTGAGGCGGTATGCTCCAGGGGGAAGGAATCTGGGGCAGACAGGTTGCAGGCTGTGCTCGTGCAGTGAGGCAGTACGACCTCGACACGGAGATTAG
>JBAVUZ010000272.1:0-2039 GCA_049697035.1 Candidatus Angelobacter sp.
GCGCCTGCGCTCCCCGATCTTCTTTTTTGCTTTTTTCTTCTGGAACTTAAATTCAAACTCTGCCATCCGCACTTTCCTGCCGCTGAACTTCACGCCTTCCATCTCCAGGCGAAAACGCTGATCCAGGCCACCTTCTCCCGGAATCGCAATCCTGCCTCCGGCGGCCACCACGCGATGCCAGGGAAGTCCGTGCGACTGAGACAACGTGCGAACCACCTGTCGGGCTCCGCCGGGAAAACCCGCCGCCTGGGCAATAGCGCCATAAGTCGAGACATGGCCTCGCGGGATTTTCATGATCGTGGCGCGGATCTTCATCGTGCGGTTCTCAGACACAGTCGGTTTCGGCTGCTTCACTTTGGCCATAAACACATTTTAACCAGGCCCGGCTGCTGCCTTAACCTCCGCAATAGTTCAAGCTCCTATTGGTCATTGCATCGTGGCCCGGCAGTGATAAGCTTCAGCCCACTGGGGGATGCGACATGGCATTGTGGGTGGAAAATGAAGCACGCAGAGCGAACCGAAACCTGCTGCTGGTGAATGGCGGAATATTGGCCGTGCTTATCTTGATTGTTGCGGCCAACTATCGCTACTGCGCCAACTTTGTGCTGGGCAGCCAATCGATTTCAAATGCAGAGCTGGCAGCCATCACCTCGCCGGACCAGCGCTGGCGTAACTTTGTCTCTGTGAGCGGCACAAAAGCCGTCAACACCGACTATCGTGATGTGGTCAATCACATGGAGGGCAGCCGTGTCGTCTCTACCGAAATCAAGGATGAATACATCTTCCTTCGTGTAGGTGAAAAGATACTGCTGGTGAAAGCTGATCCAGGCAAGGAAAAGCTTGAATATTCTGGAGAGCTGGTCCCTACAACGGACCAAGTGAGATCGGACTTACTGGGACCGCTGGCGACAGAAGACGCTGACCTGGCTCGCGAAGTCCTGCCATTCACGCTCAACGCCGCCGATTATCGCAGCAATGGCTATACCATGCTCATGATAGGACTGCCGCTGCTTGCGCTAGCGCTGTGGAACTGCCTCAAGGCGATGCGGCGCATATCGGAGATTCAGCTCTCTCCCGTGTGGAAGCACCTTGCCGTGTATGGCAATGCTGAGCAGATTTCACAGCAGATTGAGGCGGAGCTGCAGCCTGCCGCGATCCGGAAATACGGGAAGCTTCAGATCGCGCAGCAATGGATGCTCCGGCGCAAAACATTCAGCACATGGGTGTCACCGATCGCCGACCTGGTGTGGGTCTATAAAAAAGTAACCAAGCATTCCGTGAACTTCATTCCCACGGGCAAAACATATTCCGTGGTGCTGGTGGGCCGGCATCGCCAGCGCATAGAAGAGCAGATGAAAGAAAAAGCCGTAAATGAAATGCTGGCTGACCTGACAGCGCGGGTGCCGTGGGCGCTTTTTGGATTCAGCAAGGACCTGGAAAAAGCATGGCAAAAGGACCCTGCCGGCGTGATTGCGGCGGTGGATTCGCGCTATCAGCAGCAAAACAGCAAATCCGCGGCGGCTGCTGCACCCGGGCAGTAACTGCTTCATCCACATAGGTTTACGCCTCACAGCAAAGCCCTGCCTCGGCGGGGCTTTCCCAATCTGGAAGCGCCCTCTTAAATTTATGTGATCCAGATCATTGACCCCAAAATTGGCCTTGTTTTAGACTGCTATTCATAATTTTGAAATTGAAATTCAATTTCATTTTCAAAATGGATTTCCGGGAGATTGGGAGTTTGCCGTGCCATCGAGCGGTTTAAAAACTATCGCCGCCCTGTTGTTGCTGGCGTCACCGTTGCTGGTGCCGCGCAGGGCCTGCGCGCAGGAAAATTATTTTGTCACCTACGCACACCACATGGAAGAGCCCGGCAATCTGGAGTTCGCCACAAAGTCCGTCAGCGGATTTCCCAATGCCGGGAACGCATTTTGGGGAAATGCCGTGGAGATGGAATATGGCGTGAAAACGTGGTGGACGTCAGAGCTTTATCTGGATTCGCAAACCACGGCCAATGAGAGCAGCGTGTTTACCGGCTTCCG
>JBAVUZ010000273.1:0-1709 GCA_049697035.1 Candidatus Angelobacter sp.
GTGCTGCACTCCTCCGCCGAGCCCACGAAATGAAGATGGAATTTATTTATATGAAACAGCCGCTGAAAATGCCGGCCTATGAAGAAATCCTTCGCAAAGCGGCCGTCTCCGATTCTGCTGTCGCCTATATCGGCGACGACCTTCCTGATATTCCCTTGATGCGCCGCGCTGGCCTCGCCATCGCCGTTGCCGACGCCGTCCCGGAGGTAAAAGAGGCTGCGCACTACACTACGAAGGCGCTCGCGGGCCGGGGCGCGATCCGCGAAGCCGTTGAAGTCATTCTCAAATCCAAAGGCATCTGGAAAGCCATGATCGGTAAAGCGCGCGCATGACGCAGTTTTCAATCGTTCGTTTTCAGCAGCGCCATGTGGTTTATATCGGCAGCACCATCCTGATCACATTCAAGAGAGGAACCGGATACACCCCCAACCAAAGCAGGAGGATCGTAAGAGCTATCAGGACCGTATAACTCCCACCGAATGCGTTGGGTTCGGCACGAGGCGCTTCTTGGCGCACGCGTGCGTACATCGTAATTACAACCCTGAGGTAGTAAAACAGTCCGATTACACTGCTGATGACCAGGATGAGGACCAGCGCCCAGATGCCTGCAGAAGCACCAGCGGTCACCACGTAAAACTTGGCCAGGAATCCAGCGGTTACTGGAATTCCAGCGAGAGACAGCAGCATAAGCGTAAAAATGCTTGCCAGCATCGGTCTGCGCCAGAACAGGCCGGCGTAGTCTTCCAGCGTATCAGCGTCCCGTTCTTCATCGGAGAGAACAGCGACGACTCCAAATGCCCCGATTGTCGTTATGAAGTACGCCACCAGATAAAAGGCGACTGCCTCAGAAGCCATGGCGCTGCTCGCTTCGAATGCGACCAGCAGGTAGCCCATATGGGCAATGGACGAGTAAGCCAGAATCCGCTTCACATTGTTCTGCAGGAGTGCCAGCAGGTTGCCGATAAACATTGAGGCAATGGCGATAATGGCAAACACCATGAAAACCGGCTGGAAGCGCTGCGCGCCGGCGGTGTAGAAGTACCGCAGCAATAAAGCAAAGATCGCCCCCTTGGAAACGGTGGCAATGAAAGCGGTGACCGGCGCAGGAGCGCCCTCATAGACATCCGGTGCCCAGAGATGGAATGGGACAACCCCGAGCTTGAAGCCGATACCCGTGACGATGAGTGTCAAGCCTGCCAGCACCAGCGGGCTATTCTGCCCGCCCGCCAACAACGCAGCCAGGCGGAACAACTCCATCGTGCCGAGTTGTGCATAAATGATGGCCATCCCGAAAAGCAGGAAAGCAGAAGACGATCCCGCCAGTATCAAGTACTTGATTCCGGCTTCCAGGGGGCGGCGGCGAGTGTGCGGGTAAGCGGACAATGCGTATAGTGCCACGCTCAGGATCTCAAGCCCAAGAAAGAAAGAGACGAAGTGGCTGCTCGCCACCAAAACCATCGAACCAAGCGTTGCCACTAGAAGCAGAACGTAGAGTTCTTCGCGAGTCTCCGAATGGTATTGGAGATAGCCATAGCAGAGAATCGTGATGGCAAAAGTGGCCGCAATGATCAGGCCGATATAAAACAGTGCGTACTGGTCCAGGACGAGGAGCGACGTCACCTTTCGAGGCACCAGCGGCGCCACAAGCCACAAAGATCCAAACGCTGCCGCCATTCCAACGAGCGCAACGCACAAGGTTAACCAGTGCC
>JBAVUZ010000274.1:0-5270 GCA_049697035.1 Candidatus Angelobacter sp.
TTCGTCCATTGTCCACTTTCGCACTTGATTCGCTTAATGGATGTCGCTATACTCTGGCAGCGCCCAAGGGTGTGAACGGTGGAAGATCTTTGAAACCAAGCAAATAGCAGCTAGCAAATGGCAATTAGCCAAATCAAGACCAAAAGCAAAGAACTGCGACCCTCTGCCGACTCTTGGGTGACATTGGGTGGAATTGGGTCAACATAGGGGGTAGGGGTAGGGGTGGTGGAAAAAATGAGTAATTTGGTGATTGGATCATTGAAAAAGAAGGGCTTGAGCGAAGTCTGAAGCCAGAAAAAGCTGCAAAAAGCCCTGCAATCTGGAGCAAAACGACCGGGTCATCCAAGGAACAGGCAGAGGGCCGTGGGAGATCGCCGGGATCACCGACATCGCGCGTGATCTGGAAGCCGAACCTTACCACTGATTGCCACTGATGATGCTCATCCGGAAAAAGCTAAAGGCAAAAGGCTAAGAGCCAAAAGCTAAGAGCCAACGGCTAGCAGCTACTTATCCTCGTCCCCCGCCCTCGTCAGATTCACGGACTGCGCCATGTAGCGCGTGCCTTCAAAGGTTGCGCGGACCAGGACGTCACGGCCAATGCCGAGTTCGTTTCTGTTGGTAACAGCGGACGGAGCGAAATGGATCTCGTAATTCTTGTCGTCAGTAGAGTTCTGCACCGCCAGCAGGCCGCGATGGAGATCAAGGAAGGTGACTTTGCCGGCGAAGGTAAAGGTCGAGCCGGGCACGGCGATGATGCTGATTTCACGCGCCAGGCCGCGGTTAGGGCTGGAAGCGGCAAAGCGCACGTGGACCAGCGATCCCGGCTTTACGTCCTTAAAGGCCGCTGGAGTCTGGCCGTTGCTGATGCGGGTTTCCGGATCGATGGCGAAGCGCACGGGCACGGAATTGAGCGTGTCACGCAAGGTAAGTTCGTTGTGTTTGGCGTCAACGGAGACGATCTGGCCGTCGGCGTCTGCGGGCAGCTCAGCCACGCCAACGCGGATGTTGCGGGCAAAAATATCGTGGCGGTTGTTGTCTAGCTGGGTATCAACGTAAACGCGCTCGCCTTTTTTGAGCGCCAGTTGCGTGGTTTCCGCGCCGTTATGGAAGATGTGCGTGCGCTCGTCAAAATTGACGGTCCAGTGGCCGCCGCCGAAAACATGCACGGTCAACTTGTTGCGCAGGCGATCAACGCCGCTGATGGTGCCTCCGACCATGGTTGTGGTGGTGCGCGGCACAGGCGCGGGATCAAGAATGGGGTCGTGCCCGTCTGTTACCAGCGCGCCGGACGTGGCGGAGCTATCAAGAATGTCAGTCTTTGGCTGCGCCTGCGGGATGGGAGTAGGCGTGGCGGCTGGCGCAGGCGTGCCGGTTTTGTCTTTGCTCTTTTCGTCCGTCGATTTTTGGTCTGAAGACTTCTGATCTGCAGCGCGTTGGTCAGCAGCTTTTTGCTCAGCTGACTTCTGGACGGTTGAATCTGTTGAGCCTGGTTCTGCTGAGGCTGGGTTGGCGCTAGAGTTGTTCTGGTCCGCCGCTGCGGGCTGGTTCTGCTGAGTTGCAGGTTGGTCGGCCGATTTTGGCTGATCGGCCGTGGCAGGCTGAGCCGGGGCAGGAGCGGTGGCCGCAGGCTGCGAGGGCGCAGTGTTCGGCACAGGCGTTTGCGGGACTCCGGAGCCAGGGTTCGGCGTGGCCGGATTATTCTGTGCCCCGGCGGCAAGGCCAACCGTTATAAATATAAACAGGACTGCGAGCGACGTTTTTGGGGAACGATGCATAAAGTTCAAAGGGACTCCGGAGCCTAAAGTTCTTGACAATAAAGCTCTGAACAATCCCTTGGATGCAAAGAGCAGCAGCTCAGATGGCAGGGAGGCGTAAATCGGTAGCGGGGCAGTTGGACAGCCTGTGACATTATTCATCGCTAACGCGATGAACGTCTGCCATAAAGGCCCGCGATCCGCAAGCGGATCGCTAGACGCTGATACGGCCAGTGGGTCAGCCGAAACTGACCCACTACCCAACCTGAGAGAGGGTTTTGCCATCCAACTGACAAGCAGAGCTACTGCCCTGCGGGCCGTTGTATGAGAAACCAAGTGTGTGAGAAATAGGGCCCAGGGACTTTAAGCGAGGATTTGAAAAAACTCATGCGTTCCCCATTTGCCAGTGTTTTAGCGCCTTCAGTTCTAGCTTTGTCTCTGGGTTTGTCTATGATGTCCGGCGGAGTTGCCGCCAAGGCCCAGCAGTTGCGTATCCCGCTGCCCAAGAAAAGCAAGTTTACCCCGGTACAGCAGCTTAACCGCGATGGCGTGGCGGCGCTGAAGAAACATGACATCAGCAAAGCCAAGCGCCTTTTTTATAAAGCGTACCTGATTGACCCGAACGATCCGTTCACGCTGAATAACCTGGGCTATGTCTCGGAGCTGGAAGGCAGCCTGGAGCGCGCGCAGCGCTATTACGATCAGGCCAAGGCAAACACGTCAGAGGCGGTGATTGACCGGTCGACCAATCAGGAAGCGCAAGGCAAAACCGTGGCCAGCGTTGCCGGACACACGGCCGAAGGTCCGATGAAAGTGAATGAGCTGAACAGCGAAGCTTTGGGATTGCTGAATCGCGATCGCGCGCCGGAAGCCGATGTGGTGCTGCAAGCCGCGCTAAAAATCAATCCTAAAGATCCGTTCACGCTGAACAACATGGGATTTGCCAAGGAAAAAGAGGGCGAACTGGAGTCTGCAATCCGCTATTACGACAGCTCAGCCGCGACGGGATCACGTGAGCCGATTGTGATTGCCTTTAACAAAAGCTGGCGCGGCAAGCCGATCAGCGAAGTGGCGCAGCAAAACGCCGACAAGAGCCGCAAAGAACTGAGCAAGGCCCAGGACATGCAAGCGCGCGTGGCGCGGCTGAATCTGCGCGGCGTTTCTGCCATGAACAGGAATGATCGCAAGGCCGCGCGCGATAGTTTTGAGCAGGCTTACAAGATGGACCCTAACAATTCTTTTGCGCTGAACAATATGGGTTACCTGGCCGAACTGCAAGGCGACACGGAAACGGCGCAATCGTTTTATGAGCAGGCGCAGCGCGCGGAACGCGCACGGCAGAAAGTAATGGTCTCAACCCGGCCTGAAGTGGAAGGCCAGACCGTGGGCCACGTGGCGGAAGAGAGCACAACGCTGGTGCAATCAAGCTTTGAAGCGAAGGCGGAAGCGAGACGGCGCAGTGGCGCTCCTCCGGCGCTAAGGACACGCGATAATCGAATCATTATTGAACCAAAAACTCGGCCGCCCAGCACCAACACTACGCCGCCGGAATTCCGCAACCCTGCGCCGCAAGAAGAAGAGCCCGCGGTTGCAGCGCCGCAATCTGATCAGCCACAGCAAACGAATGAACCACAGTTGAAGACACGTGGGACGCAGCAGCCTGCAAATACCCAGCCTCCGGCGAATTCACAACAACAGAATGCGCCGCAGCAACAGAATGCTCCACCATCGAATAACCAACCGCCGCAGGAGTAGCGCAAGCAGAGACGCTGGGCAGCAACGGTCTTTAGGTAACGGTCTTTAAAATTACGACGTTTGATTTAACGATCATTTTGATTTAACGATCTTTGCCTCGAAAATGCCTCCCAGGAGGCCCCTTGGATGGCGGGATAGGTCTTTCACAACTGAATATTGATTTACCGAATGCTGCCCCTGTTCCGTTAACAGTCGCAGGCGAGCGTGCCTGCGGTCCACAGATCGATCTGGTATTGATGCGCTCGCTGGCATTTTCATTGCCTGGAGTGTCCGCAGGTCATGAGTGTTTGAGATCCGATTGAATAAGCAATAAGCGAAGAGCAAGGCATGAAGCTTGAGGCTAGACTACGGGACCAGTTCCCTTGCCTATGGAGAGCGCTTTGCGCATAGAATTTTCCACGTAATGCTTGGCTGCTCTGGCGGCTGTGAGCAGGTCATTGCCTTTGGCCAAAGAGCATGCAAGCGCTGACGAAAAAGCGCAGCCCGTGCCGTGCGTGGAGTCACCAGAAATTTTAGCGCCTTCAAGCACGGTAGGGCGACGGCCCTCTCTGCTCACCAGATCATGCGGCGGATCAAGATGCCCACCAGTAATGATTACGTTTCGCACACCCATCTCATGCAGTCGCTGAGCGGCAAGTTGCATTTGATCCATGGTACTCACGGCAAGGCCAGTAAGCGCGGCGGCTTCATCGATGTTCGGCGTAACAACAGCGACGCGGCCCAGGATCCGGTCCTTCATTATCTGCAGGCCTTCCCGCGTGATCAGTTCAGCACCGGAGCTTGAGCGGATAATGGGATCAAGCACTACGTGCCGCAAATAATAGCGCTTTAGAAAACCCGCAACACACTTTGCCGCTTCCGCCGATCCAAGCATACCAATCTTTACCGCGGCAATCTGCATATCATCCATGAGCTGTTCCAGCGTTTCTGTGATAATTCTGCCTTCAACGGGATCAATGCGTTTTACGCCGCGCGTGGATTGCAGTGTAAGCGCCGTGATGCACGTAACGCCATAACAGCCATTTGCGGCCATGGTTTTTACATCCGCCGTGATTCCCGCGCCCGACGACGGATCATGGCCGGCAATTGAAAGCACCACCGGAAGTTGGGCCCTTTTGTGCAGCATGAATTAATAAATCGACCTTCGTCTCCGCATGTATTTTAAAGGCCGTGACGGCAAACACAAACATGGCGTTGGAACTTTCCGTCCCGCAGAACTCTAACGCTCCGCCGAGATAAGTTGGCGATCGGAATTACGCACGCCACTTGTGCGCATTTCTGATTGCTGCAACACTAGAAGCTGGCAATCTTTCTCCTTCTTGATGATTATCTTTGGCATTCATGCTGTAGAAGAAGCTTTGCAAGCGCGCCAGCGCGGTTTTGACTACGTGGCCGTTGCGCCGGGACGGGGCGATGCGCGCTTACAGAAGATCACGCAGCTCTGCCGCAACGCCGGAGTTCCCTTGCGCACAATGCCTCGCGACCAGCTTACGCGGCTGGCTCGCGCAGCGAATCACCAGGGTGTTGTCGCGGTCACGGCGGAAAAGCAATACAACGACGTTAACGACATTCTGGCCGGCAAGCGTGGTGACCACAGTTTTGTTCTGCTGCTGGATGGCATTGAAGATCCGCATAACCTTGGCGCGATTATCCGCACCGCAGAAGGCGCAGGCGCTGACGGAATCATTATCCCAGAGCGACGCGCCGCTGGCGTTACGGGAACGGTGGTCAAGGCATCCGCCGGAGCGTCAGAGTATCTGC
>JBAVUZ010000275.1:0-3304 GCA_049697035.1 Candidatus Angelobacter sp.
CTCTTTGTGTTTCTGAGCTCAGAGTTAATTCAAACGAAATGATCCCGAGACAGTAAGTTTAGTGAGCCGATGATTCTCGGTTCAGAAAACGTGAGTGCCGGAGGTCATGGCCACCTTTCGAGCCATGACGTGTGACGATCTTTGGGATCGACCGAGACCATTTCAATGCAGAATATTGCAATTGGACCAGAATGTAAGGAGCCCAGTAAGCTGGCGATGTGTGCAGGCATCTCTGGCAAACTTCCGCTTGGCTTCAGTAAGAGCACTAGCTCCGATGGCATGCCCTTTCGAATGTAAAAAAACGCTTTCGTAAATTCTGCCGAAGTGGCGTCGACAAACACTCAAAGAGTGTGAATCTTGGACTGCACTCCTGCGATTAACGAGCAGAGGAGAGACTCAAAACACATTCGCCTGAAACCACCTTGCGGAATCCGTTTCACAGGCGGAAAAGAAAACCAGCTCCGAGTTAAGGTCGAGCGTAGGCATTTTGGGCCTTCTCGCCATACGCAGAATTAGTAACTTACCTATTATCAACACCCCATGTAAGACCGATCCCGACCAGATCCACCAGTGTCAATTACTTACAGCATTTTTTTCACAAGGGTGTTTCGGAAAACATCTGGTCTGCTAACCAGTGCGGCTGGCGTTTTTCCAGGAAAGCCAGCACTCCTTCAACCGCATCAGGCTGTTCCATCAAATCGTTCAGGTAAATCCGTTCCAGCGCCGGCAAATCAATTTCCAGTGTACGCATCAGCGGTCGCCGACTCGCCTGTGCGCCGAAACGCAATGCCATGGCGGAGCGGGGCAGAAAATCTGACTCGAGCCAGGCATCAAGCTGTCGATCAAGGTCGCCTCTGGGAAAGACCTTGTTGACCAGTCCCGCAGCGGCAGCCTGGTTCGCGGTCCAACTGGCGCCGGTCAGCACCATTTCCGCGGCCCGTCCAGATCCAACCCGCACAGGTAGTAACGCAGCCCCTGCCGGTGGAAAAACTCCCAGCTTGATCTCCGGCAGAGCGAACTGTGCGTTTTCTTCTGCAACAATCAAGTCACACGCCAGCGCCAGTTCAAATCCGCCGCCCAGACATTGGCCACGGACCGCCGCTATCATCGGTGCGGACGCAGCAGTCATTTTCAGCAGAAGGTTCCGCAGATGCATCAGCGTATCGCCAATCCGGTCCGGCAGGTGCTCTTCGATGCTCGCGCCAAAGCTGAAGTGCGCGCCCGCAGCCGCCAGTACGATTGCTTTCAGGTTCTTTTGCGCCGCCAACTCATCCAGCACCACGACCATCCCCAGCATCATGGTTTTGTCCAGGATGTTGGCTTTGGGCGCAGCCAGCGTGATCCGCGCGACCTGGCCGTTGTGCGTAAGTTCCAAACGGACTTTGTTCTCCATGATTACACCTTTGCCAGTTCTGGCTTGGCCGTCTCTTTGGAAGTCTCGGCTTTGGCCGTCCAGGGCGCAATCTCTTCAATCAGTTCCTCTCCCCAGCGCGCGCCTTCGCCCAGCCTCTGCCGCAGCTGCACAAAGTCGACCTCACGATGCTCTTTGGTGCCAAAATGAAACGCGCGGAAGCCGGCGTTGGCCTCAGTCATCATGTTCAGCGCCAGCCATGCGCGGCTGGTCTCACGATTGCGGTCCCAGTGTTCCAGTTTGTGCTTGCGCAGGCTTTCCACCGTCTTGGTCAGGCAGTCTGGCATGGTGTAAAGCAGCTTGGTGCACATGTCCTCCACCGCTTCATCCAGGAGTTGCAGATCAACGGTCCCCTCCGCCATGATTTTCTTGGCAAGACCTTTCTCTTCGCCGGTTTTCCATTCACCCAGCGCCATGCGTCCGTATTCATCCAGGAAGTGGTCGGTGATGACTAGCGGATTGGCTGTCCATCTTCCGGTCACCTTCAGCGCGGGAACAATCTGCGTGAGCCCGCCCAGCGCATAAAAACGATGTGCGCTCCAAGGTTCGCACAAGGTCGCGCTGGCCATCGCCCGTTCGATTCCCACATACAGCGGCAGAAAGTCTGTGCTTCCGCCATCCGGCACGGAGCCATGCTTGGGCCCCGCCTGGCTGAAGATCGCCAGATCGCTGGCGATGGAAAAATCGCAGGCCATGCCGATTTCCTGTCCGCCGCCAACGCGCATGCCG
The DNA here is from genome assembly GCA_049697035.1 of Candidatus Angelobacter sp. Lineage (GTDB taxonomy): Bacteria > Acidobacteriota > Terriglobia > Terriglobales > Acidobacteriaceae > Angelobacter. Next base: position 2,141 of record JBAVUZ010000275.1, read on the forward strand.
TTCACGCGGCAGATCACCGGCTTGTCGCAATGCAGGATGGCCGTCACCATGTCATTGAAAAGCCGCATGTACTGGCGATACTCCGCCGGTGCTCCGGCATAAATCTCGGCATATTCCCGCGTGTTGCCGCCACTGCAGAAGGCGCGCGTGCCTGCGCCGGTCAGCACCACCGCCACCGCGGCGCGATCATTGCTCGCCTGGCGCAGCGCCAGGATTACTTCTTTCGCCGTAGACGTGGTGTAGCTATTCAGCTCCGCCGGATTGTTCAGCGTGATCCACACGTTGTGGAGCCCGGGAACGGCGCGGCCATCGCGGTCGCGCACCGGCCGCTGTTCCACCAAAATTTCTTTCGGATCAAAGTTTTCAATCAGATTATGGTCTTTCATCGCAGCCTCCCAGGCTTTTAGTTTGGCACCAGCACCACGCGGCGGCGGAACGCGTGCCGCGCGACCCCCGCCAGCACTTCCGGCGTTTCAGTTAACGAATGGCGCTCAATGAATGGTTCAATCTTTATCTTCCCGCCCAGCACCAGGTCGAGCGCCGCGGGATATTGCTCTGCCGGGCATCCCCAGTTGCCGCTGGCCGTGGCGTCAAAGGCCATCAGGTTTGATAGCCGCACTTCAACTTTCTTCGGCGTGAATCCAACCACCGCCAGGTAAGCGCCGAAATCGAGCAGGCTGAATGCTGTGACCTGTCCGGCGGCGGTGCCGCTCATCTCAAAAATCTTCAGCGTCGAGCCAGAAGCAGCTTCTTCGCTGACGAAGTTACGCACGCTGGACCGGAGCTGTTTCTCGTCAACGCGGTCAGCGTTCAACACCAGAGAAGCTCCATACTGCTGAGCGAGTTCCAGGCGTTCCGTATCGATATCGACCGCAATTGCCTTGGCGCCCAGCGCTGCCGCAATCTGCACGGCAAAGCTGCCGATGCCGCCCGCGCCCACAATCACCGCCACCTCGCCGGCTTTCAGTCCGGAGCGGCGGATCGCTTCATAAGGAGTGCTCACGGCGTCGGCCACCACAGACAGTGCTTCAAGAGAGACGCCCCCGGGCAGCTTATCCGGAACGCGGCAAAGCCCTCGCGCGGGCACACGCACATGCGTGGCAAAACCGCCGTCACCATCATTGCCGGGCATAAACTGCCGCCGGCACGTAGTTGGCCGCCCCG
>JBAVUZ010000276.1:0-15667 GCA_049697035.1 Candidatus Angelobacter sp.
GCTAACGTGACGCGCTTTACGGCTTTTCTTGCGGCTTATGCCGTGCTTCTATGCCAGCACACAGGCAAAGATGACATTGCCATTGCCGTTCCCATCAGCAACCGTAAACATCAGGAAACCCAGCTTCTGATTGGTTACTTTCTCAACACGGTCGTGGTGCGGCTCGATCTTTCTGGCAATCCATCTTTCAGTGAATTGCTCGGCCGCGCCAAGATTACCATGCTGGAAGCGATGGCCAATGCGGATGTACCGTTCGAAACCATCCTGAACAAATTAAATATTGCTCGCGATCCAGGCCGGGCGCCGCTGGTGGAAACGTCTTTTGCCTTTGCCAATGATTCAGGGACCATCGATTTGGCTGGACTTCCTTTGAAGGTCGAGCGGTTGAAGGCACACTACAGGTCTGCATGGCTTGACCTCAATTTCGCCGTCAATGATATCGACTACATGGCGGCAGTATTTTTCGATTACATTCCTGAACTGTTTTTGCACTCGACCATCGAGCGCATGATGGGCCACTTTGAACTGGTGCTCCGCGAAGTGGTTGCCGATCCAAACAAACGGTTGGCTGAGCTCAACCTTCTTACCGCGCAGGAAGAACATCAGCTTCTGGTGGAATGGAACCAGACTGGAACTGATCTCCCCGCTACCTGCCTGCATCAATTGTTTGAATCGCAGGCACAAAAAAGCCCGGGAGCGGCAGCAGTTATTTTCGGCCAGCAATTATTGACTTACGGCGAACTCAATCAGCGCTCAAACCAGTTAGCACATTATTTGCAAAAGCACGGTATCGGTCCCGAAGTGTCGGTTGCAGTTTGCGTGACTCGCGGCCCGGAGATGGTCATTGCTCTTATGGCTGTTCTAAAAGCCGGAGGAGCTTACGTCCCTCTTGACCCTGAGTATCCTTCTGATCGTCTCACTCTGATGATGAAGGATTCAGAAGCGCAGGTGCTTCTGCTGCAGGAACAAGTGTTGCCGCATCTGCCCCCTTTTGGCGGCATGGTCGTCAAGTTGGACAGCCAATGGGCAGAAATTGTCCGGGAAAGTACGGCCAACCCTCATTCGCAGGTAGTGCAGGAAAATCTTGCTTATGTGATTTACACCTCAGGCTCGACTGGTAAGCCCAAGGGAACAATGATTCGTCACCGCAGCCCGGCTGCTTTGGTGCGCTGGGCACAGACTGTGTTTTCACAGGAAGAGTTAGCTGGAGTGCTGGCTTCCACTTCCATCTGCTTTGACCTTTCCATCTATGAGATATTTGTCCCTCTAAGCGGCGGCGGTGCGGTGATCGTGGCGGAGAACGCGTTTTCCCTGGGAGAGATGCCAAACCGTGAGCAGGTCACTCTGATCAACACTGTTCCTTCCAGCATGAGGGAGTTGGTACGCGGTAGAAGCCTGCCGAATTCAGTGCGGACTATTAACCTTGCCGGGGAAGCTCTGCCTGGGGAACTGGTACGTAATATTTACAGCGCCACGCGGGTAGAGAGAGTTTTCAACCTTTACGGCCCAACTGAAGATACTACATATTCAACCTATGCTTTGCTTGACCGAAACAAGACGAATGAAAGCGTGCCTATTGGCAGGCCCGTTGCAAATACCCATGTCTACATCCTGAACGAATGGTTGCGGCCGGCTCCGTTGGGAGCAATAGGGGAACTGTATCTCGCAGGCGAGGGGTTGGCACGAGGCTACCTGAACCGTCCCGATCTCACTGCCGACCGGTTCATGCCTAATCCTTTCAGTGCTATGGGCGGCGAGCGAATGTATCGCACTGGCGATAATGCGCGTTATCTGCCGGATGGAAAACTTGAATTCTGGGGCCGCACTGACCAGCAAATAAAACTTCGCGGCTACCGTGTGGAATTAGGCGAGATTGAAACGGCGCTGATGCGGTGTGACGGGGTGGCTGCGGCCGTGGTGATTGTCCGCGAAGATCGGCCCGGCGAAAAGCGGCTTACCGGATATGTAGTGGCAAATTCGGAAGCGAAGCTGGATTCGGCGGAGCTTCGTGATCGCCTGATGAAGACGATTCCCGGCCATATGGTGCCTACGGCCTTTGTGGCGCTGGATAAGCTTCCTGTCACGGCCACTGGAAAACTCGATCGCAAGGCACTACCAGCGCCCGATTTCAGTTCCGCTTTAGTCAAGAAGCCGCCCCGCACTTATGAAGAAAGAATTTTATGCGCATTACTAACTGAGATACTTGGTGTTCCTGAGATCGGCCTGGGCGATAATTTTTTCAACCTGGGCGGGGACAGCATTCTCTCCATACAGTTAGTGAGCCGCATGCGTCGCGCTGGACTGGTAATTACCACGCGCGATGTCTTTCAACACCAAACGATTGCAGGACTGGCTGAAGCAGTACGGCCTCTTGCCAAGCAGGCTTCTTCAGTTCGCGATACAGGCACTGGAACTCTGCCCCTCACGCCAATCATACATTGGTTGCTTGAACGCGGTGGCCCTATTCAACGTTTCAGCCAGTCAATGTTGCTGCGCGTGCCGGGAGGATTAGGAGAATGCAATCTGATTGGCGCTCTACAGGCGGTGGTTGATCATCATGACGTTCTGCGGCTGCGGCTGGAGAATGGAAGCGACACGCTGGAAATTCGAGCAGCAGGTTCTCTGCGGGCTGAGACTTTTTTCCACCATTGCAGCATAGAAGGCCTTGGCGAGGATGCGCGCAATGCATTGATGCTTCAGCAAGCGCATGCTGCGGAAATGCGGCTGTCGCCGGAAAACGGGACTTCGATCCAGGCCGTTTGGTTTGACAACGGAGCAGAGCTTGCTGGACGGCTGCTGCTCATCATTCACCATCTCGCGGTTGACGCTGTCTCTTGGCAAATTCTTATTCCTGATTTGACAGCAGCCTGGCAGTCGTTAGCTGCAGGCTTGCCTCCATTGCTCACGTCCTGCGGAACTTCATTTCGCCAGTGGTCTGAATGGCTCAGTGTTGAGGCAAGCAGCCAGAAGCGGGCGAGGGAGTTAGAGTTCTGGAAATCCAGACTGGAGCAGCCTGAAGCCACACTCTTTGAAAAACTATTTGATCCGCAGCGCGATACTCTTGCTACAGGCCGCCATCTGACTCTTACGTTGCCCGCAAATATCACTGCACCATTGCTGAACAGCGTGCCGGCAGTTTTTGGGGCCAGAATCAATGAAGTTTTGTTGGCCGCTCTTGTACTGGCTGTTTCTCAGTGGCGCAAGCGCAGTGGACGCCGGCAGAGCAACTCTCTGCTGCTGAATTTGGAAGGGCACGGGCGCGAGGAAATATTCACTGATGTGGATCTATCGCGCACGGTCGGCTGGTTCACAACTCTCTTTCCAGTGCGCCTTGAATTAGAAAAGTTGAATCTAGGAAATGCCGGGCTTAGGGGTGATGTGCTTGAACAAGCGGTCAAAGCTGTTGGCGAGCAACTGCGTGCAGTGCCGGACGCCGGTTTAGGATATGGTCTGCTCCGGTATCTGAACCCACAAACTGCTCCAGCATTGGCTGATCTTCCGCGTCCAGAAATGTTATTTAATTATCTTGGCCGGTTTGCCACGTCTGAAGAAAATGACTGGACAGCCTCAATAGTGTTGGGTGCCGGCGCCAATCCTGAGATGGGCATGGCGCATGGACTGGAACTCAATGCAATTTCTCTTGATCGCTCCAGTGGGCCAGAATTAAAAGCTACCTGGTCATGGGCAAGCGCTGTTTTGTCTGAAGATGGAGTGAACGATCTTGCCAGAGAATGGTTTCATGTCCTTGAGTTATTGGTAGCCTATGCAAGCCAGCAGGGAGTCCAAGGGTTGGCGCCTTCCGATGTGCCGCTGGTCAATCTTTCTCAGCCGGAAATTGATCGTCTTGAAAAAAGGCACGGTAAATTGGAAGACATTCTTCCGCTCTCCACGGTACAGGAAGGGCTGCTCTTTCATTCTGTCTATGCCACTTACGACGCCAAGGCGCTGGATATATACAACGTACAGTTGGTGCTGACTCTGGACGGAGATGTGAATGAAGAGGCGCTGCAGTCTGCTATTCGTACAGTGTTGCGGCGGCATGCAAATCTGCGAGCGGGTTTCGAACATGAAGGCACAAGCCATCCGGTGCAGTTTATTCCCGTTGAGTTTTCTCTTCCGTGGCGCAGAATCGATCTTTCTCCCCTGCCTGAGGCCGAGCAGAGGCAGAAGCTGGCTGCGCTGATTCATGAAGATGAGACAGGCCGGTTCAATCTGGCATTCCCGCCTTTATTTCGATTCACCCTGGCGCGCATGCAACGCCAGCAACACAGGTTTGCTTTTACCTATCATCACATCCTGATGGATGGCTGGTCTTCGCCGGTGTTCATGCGCGAAGTGCTGACTGTATATCAACGAAACGGAGACGCCAGCAGCCTGCTGCGCGTAACCCCGTATCGCGACTATCTGGCATGGCTCAACACCACAAATCGCGAGACGTCTCGCGCAATGTGGAAAGAAGCCCTCACAGGACTTCATGATCCCACGCGCCTGGTTGCTGCCGTTCCAGGACATGCAAAAGAGATACCGCAGGAAATCAAGTTTACCCTCCCTGACGATCTAAGCGCAGCGCTCGTTTCCCTGGTCCGCCAACATAATTTAACGCTCAACACTCTAGTGCAGGGTGCATGGGGAGTTTTGCTCGGGAGACTTACCAATCAGCAAGATGTTGTGTTCGGCGGTACAGTCTCAGGACGTCCCCCGGAAATACCCGGCATTGAAACCATGGTTGGGCTGTTCATTAATACCGTGCCGGTTCGCGTCCAGTTGAATCCCGGGAGTTCATTAATTGACGTGCTTGCCCGCTTACAAGACCAGCAGTCAAAGCTCAGAGTGCATGAATACCTTTCGCTGGCGGAAATACAGCGCGTGGTCGGCTTAGGTGAGCTTTTTGATACTCTTGTAGTCTTTGAAAACTATCCTTTGGACCGCCGCGAGTTTGCGCAGCCCATTGCGCGCATGCGCATCAGCCACGCTGAGGGTCGCGATTTTACGCACTATCCGCTGACTCTTAAGATTCATTACGTAAAAAACGTACATATCTTTCTCGAATATCGCACGGACCTGCTGGACCATGCCACGGTGGAGATGTGGGGTAAGCGTCTGGTTCAAGTCTTGGAACAGGCAGCTGCCAACCCGCGTGTTCGCTTAAACAGCATTGAGATTCTTGACCGCGCTGAACGCGAAACGTTGCTTGAGAAATTTAACACGACCACATATCAAGGTCATACAGAAACATTGCCGCAACTCTTTGAGCAGCAGGCATACCTTTCGCCTAATGCTACTGCACTGGTCTGCAGAAAAGAATCCATTTCTTATGCTGCATTGAACGCGCGCGCAAATGTGCTGGCACATTTTCTTATTGGTCGGGGTGTGGGTCCGGAAAGTGTGGTGGGTATATGTATGGACCGCTCGATTCCAATGGTCGTCGCTATGCTGGCTGTACTCAAAGCCGGTGGCGCGTATCTGCCTTTGGACCCTGAGTATCCTCAGGCCAGGCTGGCCCACATGGTTACCGATGCGGCCCCGCGTGCTGTTCTCAGCACTCTGCACTTAGAGAACAAGATGCCAGAAGAAATCAGGGTGATATGCCTTGATGATCTGGCAGTGCAAGCTGCTTTGGGAAGGCACTCTGGAAATAATCCCACCGATGTTATGCGAACAGAACCCCTGCTGCCACAGCATCCAGCATATGTGATCTATACCTCCGGTTCCACCGGCAAGCCTAAGGGTGTGGTGGGCACTCACAAAGCGATCGTGGATCGCCTGCATTGGGGCTGGCGCGCCCTGCCATTTACGCCGGGCGAGGTCTGCTGTCAGAAAACATCAGTATGTTTTATCGATTCTGTTCCAGAAATATTTGCGCCATTATTGCGCGGGCATTCACTTGTGATTCTTCCGGAGGAAATAGCCAAGGACTCAACCAGGCTGGTAGATGCCCTGGAAGAGCATTACATTCGCCGCATTATTCTTGTGCCATTTCTACTGCGACACATTCTTAATACTGAGCCGGAGATCGGCAAACGCCTGGCTTGTGTGCATACGGTGATCAACAGCGGAGAAGCATTGCCTTCTGACCTGGCTGAATTATTTGCTCAGGCTATGCCGCATGCGGCTCTGGTGAATTTCTATGGTTCTTCTGAAGTTGCTTCAGATGCGAGTTGGGCTGAGATCAACACACAAATGGTTTCAGAGCCAATGCCGGTTGGCAAGCCTGTGGACTATGCCCAGGTTTACATTCTGGACAGAAATCTCTTACTGACTCCCATAGGCGTGGTAGGTGAACTGTATGTTGCCGGTGCAGGACTTGCGCGCGGATATTTTCGTCGATCTGCATTGACCGCAGAGCGTTTTGTGGCCAATCCATTTGGTAAGCCGGGGACTAGGATGTATCGCATAGGCGATCTTGCGCGCTGGCGCCCTGATGGCACTTTGGAATATATGGGACGCGCCGACCAGCAGATAAAGATCAAAGGGCAGCGCGTTGAAGCGGGAGAGATTGAGGCAGCGCTCAAGGAAGTGGCTGGAGTCAAGCAGGCTGTTGTGGCGGCGCATGAACTTGGTGTTGGAGGCCGGCAACTGGTTGCTTATCTCGTTTCGGCGGATGAAACTGTTCTTTCTCCGGCAGAGTTGCGGTCCCGGCTTGCAGAGCGTTTGCCGGAGTATATGGTGCCTTCCATCTTTGTTTCGCTGAAGGAATTGCCGCTCACGCCGAATGGCAAAGTAGACAGGCGCGCCCTGCCTGCCCCTGACCAGCACGGTGAAATTTATCATGCCCCGCAGACTCCTGAAGAAGAAGTGCTCTGCAACATCTTCAGTGAAGTGCTGTCTATTGGACGTGTGGGACGCAGCGATAACTTTTTTGCCCTGGGAGGCCACTCCCTGATTGTCATGAGGGTGGTCAATCAAGTACGGGAGACGCTGAGCATCGAGTTGGACGTGCGTGCACTCTTTGAAGCTCCCACGCCGGCACAATTAGCTTCCCGCTTGCGGGAGGGTGGAGGGGCGACACGCACCGCTGTTCGACACATGGATCGTCCTGAGCGCGTGCCGCTCTCATATGCGCAGGAGCGGGTATGGTTCCTGCATCGGCTTGAAGGGCCAAGCGCAACATACAACATTTCTCTGGTGTTACGTTTGCAGGGCCAATTGAATGTTCCCGCGATGCAAATGGCCTGCCAGGATCTGGCCGCGCGGCATGAGAGCCTGCGCACTATCTTCCCAGAGCAAGATGGAATTCCATTTCAAAAGATCCTTACAGCAGAAGAAATGTCCTCGGTCCTGACCCTTGAAGAAATATCTGAGAGCGAGCTGAAGCATCGCTTAGCGGCAGCTGCCAATGTTGCAATCGATGTGACGAGAGAAATTCCGTTACGGGGATGGCTGTTCCAGCTGTCCACGCAGGACCATGCGCTGCTGATGGTTTTGCACCACATCGCTGGTGATGGATGGTCCCTTGGGCCTCTGGCGCGAGATTTGTCGCTGAGTTACACAGCGCGCAGTCACGGTCAAAATCCAAAGTTTCCTGAACTGGCCATCCAATATGCTGACTATTCGTTATGGCAGCGTGAGGTTCTGGGAGATCCGGCAGATCAGAACAGTCTCCAGGGTAAACAGTTAGCATTCTGGCGTACCGCGTTGGCCGGACTACCTGAAGAGATCAGTTTACCTGCGGACCGCAACCGGCCGGCGGTTCGAAGTTATCGCGGTGGGACTGTGCCGGTGCAGATGGAGCCAGCACTTCATCGCAATCTACTCAATCTGGCGCGCAGCCATGGCTCAAGCTTCTTTATGGTTTTGCAGGCCGGACTGGCTGCGCTACTTGCACGTCTTGGAGCGGGAGAAGACATTCCCATCGCCACGGCGGTAGCCGGACGCGGCGAACGGGGCATTGAAGAAATGGTCGGCCTCTTCGTGAACACGCTGGTGTTGCGCACCGATGTGTCGGGAAATCCGACGTTTGCAGATTTAGTAAAGCGAGTCAGAAGTTTCAACCTGGAAGCTTACGGCAATCAGGATCTCCCGTTTGAGCGTCTGGTTCAGGATTTGCAACCTGTGCGGTCATTAGCCCGCCAATCCCTATTCCAGGTGATGCTGATATTGCAGAATGCGCCGGCGCCAGAGCTGATGTTACCTGACTTGCATGCAAGGTTGGAGCCGGGTGCAGTCTCTGTGGCCAAATTTGATCTTACCCTTACTTTGCTGGAGCAAGTAGACCGGCAGGGACAGGCGCGCGGCCTGATTGGAGGCCTTGAGTATAACGCGGACATTTTTGAGCGCCGCACCGTTGAAATTATGGTGGCCCGGCTTGTCCGCTTGCTGGAGAATGCCCTGGCAAAGCCGGAAGCGCCATTGCATAGGCTGGAAATTTTAGAGATAGCCGAACGTAAGCAATTGCTGGAAGGCTTCCAGCCTGCTCCGCAGCTTCCCCCGAAAGAATTGCTGCCGGAAGTATTTGAGAAGCAAGTAAAAATCTTGCCCGGTACTACTGCGATAGTCTTTGGCAAAGAGTCACTCAATTATTTTGAACTTAATTTGCGGGCAAATCGTCTTGCACATTATCTGATTGAAACAGGTGTCGGTCCGGCCAGCATTGTGGGCATTTATCTGGAGCGCTCATTTGAGATGGTTGTGGCTCTGCTTGCAGTGCTGAAAACGGGTGGCGCTTATCTGCCGCTGGATTTGGAGCATCCCGCAAGCCGTGTTACTGACATGCTGACGGACGCTTCGCCGGCCGTGGTGCTGAGTACAGTTACGTTGGCAAGACGCCTGCATGGTGCCAGAGTCCTTGTTCTTGATGACGCTGATTTGCAAAGGCAGCTTGAGCGCTGTTCCACCGAAAATCCGACCAACGGCCAAAGGAAGTTACCGCTTTTGGCTTCTCATCCCGCCTACCTTATCTATACGTCCGGTTCCACCGGCAGGCCCAAAGGGGTAATGGTCGAGCATGGCTCGCTCACAAATTTCTTCTTCGCCATGAATGGATGCATCCATTTTGGTCCGGGAGAAAGGCATGTAGCCATCACGACCATCGGTTTTGATATTTCTGCCTTGGAATTATTCCTGCCTCTATGCCACGGTGCGACGGTGGTGCTTGCTTCAGGAACTGACGCACGTGATCCGGAAAAATTAGTTGATCTGATTCACCGCAGTCAAGCGACTTCTATGCAGGCTACCCCCAGCCATTGGGAATTGTTATTGCAGGCTGATCCTTCCTGTCTCGCTCATCTTCGTATTTTTAGTGGTGGTGAAGCGCTGTCTCGTGATTTGGCGGCAAGGCTGGTCAAAGCCGGAGCCCGCGAAGTTATGAATCTATACGGCCCCACGGAAGCCACTATCTGGACAAGCACACATGTAGTCACGGCTTCAGAACTTGCTGAGCAGGCAAGTGCAATCGTGAATATCGGTGCTCCTCTGGTGAATTATCGGATGCTGGTGCTGGATTCAAGGCTGGAGCCTGTTCCTGTAGGAGTTGCTGGTGAGTTATATATTTCAGGATCCGGGCTGGCGCGGGCTTATTGGAAAAGACCAGGCCTGACTGGCGAACGATTTGTCGCCGATCCGTGGAGCGCTAATCCCGGGGAACGCATGTACCGCACTGGAGATCTGGTGCGTCGCCGTGAGGACGGGCGGCTGGATTTTCTGGGCCGGGTGGATCAGCAGGTCAAGATCAAGGGTTTCCGCATTGAATTAGGCGAAATTGAAGCCGCTTTGAGTCAGTGCGAAGGAATTCGCAATGCCGTCGTCATTGTTAGAGATGGCCACGCTGGCGAAAAACAGCTTGTTGCCTATGTATTGCCAGAAAATGGTGTGGCAATAGATGTTTCAAACTTCAGAAACAAACTCAGTGAACGCCTTCCTTTATATATGGTCCCGGTGACATTTGTAGCACTCGACGAACTGCCGTTATTGCCCAGTGGAAAGCTTGATCGCAAGCGCCTGCCTTCGCCCATGCCGCTGGCTGAGGGCTATCGAGCGCCACGAACTCCGCAGGAGGAAATCCTGTGTGAGATATTTGCCCAGATATTGGCCGTGGACCGCATAGGAATTGACGATAACTTCTTTGTCCTTGGCGGACACTCCCTGATGGCAACCCGGCTGATCAGCCGGGTGCGAGGAACCTTAGGCGTGGAGTTGGCATTGCGTACATTGTTTGAATCACCAACTGTCGCAGAGCTTTCTCCTCGCCTGAATCCCAGCAACAGTCTCCGCATTCCGCTCGTGCGCCGTGTGCGGCCTGAGAGGCTGCCATTATCTTATGCTCAGCAGCGTCTTTGGTTCATTGACCAATTGGAGCAAACCAGCTCTGAATACAACATTTCTGAAGTATGGCGACTGCGCGGCCCGTTGGACCGGGAAGCGCTGGAGCGGGCTGTAAATACGATTGTCGAGCGGCACGAAAGCCTGAGAACGCACTTTGCCGCCAATGACGATGGCCCGGCGCAGATTATTTTGCCAGACCTGCACATTGCTTTGCCGATGGAAGATCTGAGCGCATTGGATGATGCACAAAAGCGCGCCTTCGCACTGATGATGGTGAGCCGCGAGCGGGAGCTCCCGTTTGATCTTTCGCAGGGTCCGCTGCTTCGGATGAAACTCCTGAAACTGGCCGAGCAGGACCATATTCTTTTGCGCACGGTTCATCACATTGTTTTCGATGGCTGGTCCCAGGCGGTATTCAATCGCGAATTCAAAATACTGTATGAGGCGTATTGCCAGGGTCAGGGGAATCCACTGGGGCCATTGCCCGTGCAATATGCAGACTTCGCGTTGTGGCAACGTGAATGGCTCGACCAGAAAACTCTTGGACAGGAACTCGACTATTGGAAGCAGCAATTGGAAGGAGTACCACAATTTCTGGAACTGCCTCAAGACCGTGTAAGGCCTGTCTTGCAGACATTTTCAGGAGAGATGTGCACCTTTAGCGTTCCAGCAACACAGCTGATGGCACTGAAGGAATTGGCGCAATCCAACCAGGCCACCCTGTATATGTTGCTGTTGTCGGTTTTTGCGATGTTATTGGAACGTTACACCGGCCAACAGGATTTGCTGGTCGGTTCTCCTATTGCAAATCGTCAGGAAGCGCAATTGGAGCAATTGATTGGGGTCTTTATCAACTCGCTCGTTATGCGGTTGGGCATCCAGGAAGATCACACTTTTCGAGAGTTACTGGCCGCGGTGAGAAGCACCGCGCTGGACGCTTATCTCCATCAGGATCTGCCGTTCGAATATCTGGTGGACGCATTGTCACCACGGCGAAATTTGAATGTCCCGCCGCTTTATCAGGTGATGTTTGCTTTGCAAAATGCTCCTGACAGCAAACAGGAATTAAAGGACCTGTCAGTTGAAGCGCTTGGCGGGGAAGGACTCCGCGTGCGCTTTGATCTTGAGGTGCATGCAGGGGAGACTGAAGGCAAGCTCGACTTTTTCTGGATCTACAACCGCGATCTGTTTGATCGCTGGCGCATTGAGCAGATGATGCGGCACTATACCCGATTGATTGAGCAGGTCATATCCACGCCTGAGATGCAGTTAAGAAAAATTCCAATGCTGGCCGGCGCTGAGCAAATGCAATTGCTGGAAGAGTGGAACCAGACCAGCGCGGAATTTCCTCAGGACAAGTGTTTGCACGAGCTGTTTGAGATGCAGGTAGCGGAAACCCCGGGAAATATTGCCATACAACATGAGGGCCAGAAGATTTCCTATGCTGAGTTAAATGCCAGAGCTAATGCATTGGCCCATTATCTGATGAGTTTGGGTAACTGCCCGGAAAGCGTGGTGGGTGTATGTCTGCGTCCGTCGGCAGAGATGGTGATATCCGTGCTGGCAGTATTGAAAGCCGGCGCTGCATACCTGCCCCTGGATCCCGAGTATCCGCAGGAACGGCTCGCCTATATGTTGTCCGATGCGGCCGTCACGGTAGTGCTCAGTATGAAGGGCCTTGCGGACAAGTTAGTGCCGGAAGCCAAAGCGCTATTGCTGGATGATCCTGCTCTGCAAATAAGATTAAATTGTGTTTCAGACAAAAATCCCACGGATGCCGAGCGCGGCACAGCCATCTTTCCGCAACATCCTCTCTATGTGATCTATACGTCAGGGTCTTCTGGAAAGCCTAAAGCTGTTGTGGGTACGCATAGCGCAATGCTCAACCGCCTGGCATGGATGTGGCGTATCTTCCCTTACACCGCGGATGAAGTTACCTGCCAGAAGACCTCACTGAGCTTTGTGGATTCTGCCGCTGAAATTTTCAGCCCTCTTTTGCAGGGAGTGCCATGCGTAATTCTTGGTTCGGACGATGTAAAAGATATCGGCAGATTTGTTGCCGCTCTGGAAAGTCATAAGATCAGCCGTCTGGTACTGGTGCCCTCCCTTTTGCGCCAGTTGGCCACCTTCGATTGGGAACTTGGCAGCAGGCTGGACAGCCTGAAAATGATAGTGAGCAGCGGCGAAGCTCTTAGCGCAGATTTAGCTGGCATGGTGGTGAAAGCCGTGCCACATGCAAAACTGCTGAATTTGTATGGTTCTTCAGAGCTGGCGGCAGATTCCACCTGGGCAGACATGAGTGCGAAATCATCCGGCCAGCCAGTGCACATTGGACGTCCGATCGATAACACTCAGGTTTATGTTCTGGATGCCATGTTGGAACCGGCGCCGCTTGGAGTAACGGGTGAGTTGTATATCGCCGGAGCGGGACTGGCCCAGGGTTATCTGAACCGCTCGGCAATGACAGCCGAAAAGTTTGTTTCCAACCCCTTTGGAAGCCACGGAACACGAATGTACCGCATGGGCGATCTGGCGCGATGGAATCAGAACGGCATGCTGGAATATATTGGGCGAGCAGATCAGCAAATCAAAGTCCGTGGCTACCGGATTGAATTGGGTGAAATAGAAGTCGCCTTGCGCGACTGCCCGGGGATAGCTCAAGCCGTGGTTGCAGCCAGAGAACAAAGCGAAACATGCAGGCAATTAGTTGCTTATGTTGTGGCCGTAAATGGAAACACGCCCGATGTGACAGCAATACGCAAAAAACTGTCCATGCGTCTGCCGGAGTACATGGTGCCGGGTTTGTTTGTTGTTTTGGAATCTCTGCCAATGTTGCCTAATGGCAAGATCGACCGCAAACGACTTCCCGAACCTCAACCCACTGTGCAAATCCATCGTGAGCCTCAAACGGAACAGGAAAAGATATTGTGCGGCCTGTTCGCTGATGTTCTTGGCCTGCAACAAACCGGAATTGACGATAACTTTTTTGCCTTGGGCGGACACTCGCTGATGGCCACGAGCTTAGTTAGTCGAATCTGGTCACGGATGGCGGTTCGGGTTCCGGTGCGTGCAATCTTTGAAGCTCCCACGGTTGCGCAACTGACAAAGCATTCCGCGTTTGCAGAATTGCCGGTTGCTGAAAAATATGCAAATCCATCTGCGATAAAGAGAAAGTGAAGAGTTATTGATGTCTGAGAAGACGCCATTTATCGGCGAAGAGGCTTTTGATACGGAAACCGGACGGGCCGTGTGGTGGGACGGTCGCGGCTGGTCGTATGCAAATCATGAAGAACAGGAATCTCCAGAGCAGGTCATTCTGAGACCGGTTTCTGAAGATTACCTTCCTCTTCTTCCTCAGCAAAGGCCTGCGCATCTTCCTTTGTCTTATGCGCAACAGCGGCTGTGGTTTATCGATCAATTGCAAAAGGGAACTCCTGAGTACAACATGCCGTCGGCATTTCGTCTGCGCGGTAAATTGATGGCCTCTGCGTTGGAACGCGCCGTAACCCGCATCGTTGAGCGGCACGAAATTTTACGAACAAGATTTATTGGGATAAATGGCGAACCAATCCAGGTTATTTCTCCAGAATCACAAATTGCTCTTCCCATTGATGACTTAAGCTCATTGAATGACGAGGCAAAAAAAGCGCGCATCAATACAGCGATTCAACTGGAGCGTGAACAAGCTTTTGATCTTGCTCATGGGCCATTGCTGCGGTTGAAGTTGCTAAAACTGGCGCATGAAGACCATGTATTGCTCTGGACAGCTCATCACATTGTTTTTGATGCGTGGTCGCAGACCGTGTTCCTCCGGGAATTAATGGCCTTCTATGAGGCTTTCTGCACAGGACAGACAGATCCGCTTCCTGCCCTTCCAGTGCAATATGCAGATTTCGTTCTCTGGCAGAGAAATCGGCTGAACGAAGGGGCCATTGCCGCCGAGTTGGAGTATTGGAAGAAACAGCTGGCAGGCGCTTGCGAACTCGACCTTCCAAGGGACAGACCTCGTCCCGCGCAACGTGCGTTCGTGGCGAACTGTTGCAGCATATTCCTGCCCGCCGAACAGCTCACAAATCTAAACCGACTAATTCTCTCCAGCCAGACGACGCTGTATATGGCTTTGTTGGCGGTGTTTGCCGTTTTATTGCAACGCTATAGTCGCCAGGATGACTTAGTAATTGGCTCGCCGATTGCAAGTCGACGCGAAACGCAGCTGGAGCAGTTGATTGGCTTCTTTGCCAACACGCTCGTGCTTCGTCTACAAGTGCGGCCAGAAGAAAGCTTTAGAGAGCTGCTCTTCCGAGTGCGGGATACGGTGCTTGACGCATTTGAACATCAGGACCTTCCCTTTGAAAGGCTGGTGCAAGAACTCTCACCGTCGCGCAGCCTAAACACCACGCCGATCTTTCAGGTAGTGTTCGCTTTGCAGAACGCTCCTGCAACAATGAAGCAGTTGCAGAATGTGGCAGTGAAATCTCTGGCGAGCAACGAGGTACGGATTCGCTTCGACCTTGAAGTGCATGCGTCCGAGCAACAGGGCGGAAGTGTTTTTGACTGGCTGTACGATCGTGACCTGTTTGATCGCTGGCGTGTGGAGCAGATGTCGCGCCACTACGGGCGTTTGTTACATGCTCTGGTTGCGGCGCCCGATCTTCCATTACATCGAGTAGAAATGCTCAGCGCCGAAGAGCGGCAGGTGCTTCTGGAAGAAAGCAATGCAACTGCTTGCGCTTTGCCGGAAGTGTCAATTCCAGCATTATTCCAAGCTCATTGTACACAGACGCCCAAAGCTATCGCTGTAATTTGTGGGGAGCAATCGCTCACTTATGCCGAACTGAATAGCCGCGCAGATCAACTGGCCCAAGAATTAGCGGACCTGGGGGTTGGTCTGGAGACACTGGTTGGCGTGGCCTTCGGTCGCTCGGTTGAAATGATCATTGCTGTGCTGGCTATTCTGAAATCTGGCGCCGCTTATGTGCCCATTGCTCGAGACCTTCCCGCGTCGCGGCGCAGCAGCCTGATTACTGCCGTGGGCTTGCAACATCTGATTACGAATTCTAGTGAGAAAGCGTCATATGCCGGATTGGTAGAGAACTGCATCGCCATTCACGATGATCGTGAATCGTGGAACGAGAAAACATCGCAAGCCAATTATTCGGTACGCATACCCATGGCTGCGGCAGCCTATGTGAATTTCACCTCGGGCTCGACCGGTGAGCCAAAGGCCATCCTGGTTTCTCATGCCAGCGTAGTGCGCTTGGTATGGGAGCCGAACTACGTCAAGCTCGGGCCTTCGTCGCGGTTGCTGCAATTAGCGCCATTAAGTTTTGATGCCGCCACATTCGAAATCTGGGGAGCATTGCTGAACGGTGGCTCTCTAGTCGTGATGCCCGAGGGCCCAGCTTCA
>JBAVUZ010000277.1:0-9127 GCA_049697035.1 Candidatus Angelobacter sp.
AGGCCGCTGGCTAACACGCGTGTATACATCCTGGATGAAAAGATGGATCCGGTTCCCGTGGGTGTGGAGGGCGAGATCTACATCGGCGGAGCAGGAGTGGCCCGGGGATATTTGAACCGCAATGAACTGACGGCGGAGCGCTTTGTGCCCGACCTTTATTCGGCGCAAGCGGGCGCGCGCATGTACAAGACGGGCGATCTTGGCAGATGGCTGGCGGACGGAAACCTGGAATTTCTGGGACGGAACGATGAGCAGGTGAAGATTCGCGGGTTCCGGATCGAGCTTGGAGAGATAGCAGCGCGACTGCAGGAGCACGCGGCGGTGGCTGAGGCAGTGATCGTAGCCCGGGAAAGCGCGCCCGGAGAGAAGCATCTGGTGGCTTATTACGTGATGGAAAGCTCCTGCCGCGGCAGTGAAGAGCATGGCACACGGGAGGCGCTGAAGACCGAGCAGGTGAATGGATGGGCAACCACATACGACGCAATTTGTAATGAATGGGCTTCCGTTGCGGATCCCACGTTCAACACTGCTGGTTGGATCAGCTTCTATACCGGCCAGCCCATTGTGGCACAAGAAATGCGCGAGTGGCTGGACCGGACGGTGGAACGCGTTAAGTCGTTGCAGCCGAAGCTGGTTTGGGAGATTGGCTGTGGCACGGGTATGTTGCTGTTCCGCATTGCCCCTGAGTGCGCGTTCTACCGGGGGACGGACATATCTGTGGCGGCACTGAATTTTTTGCGTCAACAGTTGCAGCGTCCTGAACTGCACATGCCCCATGTTGTGCTGGAGCGCAAGGCCGCGCATGAATTTGGAGACATAAGCAAGCAGCAACCATTTGACCTCCTGCTGATGAACTCCGTAGTCCAGCATTTCCCCGACCTTGAGTACCTGATGACCGTTCTAACCGGTGCGGTGGAAACGCTGGAAACAGGCGGCGCGATCTTCATAGGAGACGTGCGTAATTATTCATTGCTGGAGGCTTTTCACACTTCCGCACAACTATACGAAGCGACTGATTCCCTGAGTTGTGATGCTCTCTTATACCGCGTGCAAAAGAGCATCCATCAGGAAGGACAGTTGCTTATCTCTCCGGAATTCTTCACTGCATTGCCCCATCGCCTGCCGCAAATCAGCCGGGTGGAAATCAACTTGAAACGCGGCCAAGCCCACAATGAACTCACCAGCTTTCGTTATGATGTCGTGCTTCACGTGGGTCGGCCTGTCCTGCTTTTGGAATGTCCCTGGATTGATTGGAGCGCTAAAAATTTGAGTCTGGAGCGGTTGCGTGAGATCTTGGGCCGTGACCACCCCGAGGTGCTGGGAGTTGCAGGGATTCCCGACGCTCGCGTTCAGCGCGATGTCATCGCCAGTCGAATTCTTCGTTCAGGAAATCGTCCGGCCACGGTAGGCGCACTGCGGAGGCAGTTAGAGGGCGAACAGCAATGCGCCGTCGAGTTGGAAGATATCTGGTCGCTCGAAAAAGAATTGCCTTACACCATCGAGGTGCGCTGGTCTCAAAGCGGGGCCGGGCTCTGTGATGTGCTGTTCCGCAGAAGTGGAGACGGCAAGAGTGCGAAGCAAGCCGCAAAAGTGAAGTTTCCCGGGGAGAGAATGGTCTTGGGGCCGCTGCCCGTTTACTCCAACGATCCATTGAAGCCACGGCTGGCTGAAGGTCTGGTGCCTGAACTTCGTGGCTGGCTCCAGGCGAAACTGCCGGAATACATGGTGCCGGCAGTATATGTGCTGATGGAGCAAATGCCGCTGACAGCCAACGGGAAACTCGATCGCAAGGCGTTGCCGGTCCCCGAAGCAGATGCGTACGCGCGGCAAGCCTATGAAGCGCCACAGGGAGAGATGGAGGAGATGCTGGCGGGAATATGGGCCGAGTTGCTCCAGGTGAAGCGGGTCGGGAGTCGCGATAACTTTTTTAGCCTGGGTGGACACTCACTGCAGGCAGTGCGCGTGGTGACGCGCATCCGGCAAGGTCTGGGTGTGGCGATGACGGTAGCAGACCTGTTTGCGCATCCGGTGTTGGCGGATCTGGCCGATAGTCTGAAGGGTGCAATGCCAGCCGAGCTACCGCCGATTGTGCGTGTGGAGCGAGGCCCGCGGCTGCCGTTGTCGTTTGCGCAGCAACGCTTGTTTTTTTTGGCGCAGATGGAAGAGGCGAGCAAGGCATATCACGTACCTTGGGGCTTGCATTTAAGAGGCGAACTGGACGCGGCAGCTTTGCGGCGAGCGTTGGACCGGATTGTGGCGCGGCATGAGGCTTTACGGACTACTTTTGTCTTGCTTGACGGAGAGCCTGTGCAGCGCATTGCCTCCGCTGCAGACAGCCGGTTTCATCTGCTGCAGCGTGATCTGCGGCGGCATCGGGATGCACCCACGGAACTGAATCGTCTTCTCGCTGAGCACGCTAACGCTTCTTTGAATCTGCAAACTGGGCCATTGATTCGCGGGCTATTGGTTCGCGAGTCTGAGGATGAGCACACGCTGCTGATCACCATGCACCATATCGTCTCCGATGGGTGGTCGTTGGGGGTTTTCCGTAATGAGTTGAGCCAATTGTATAGCGCCTTTCGTCGTGAAGAAGAGGACCCATTGCCGGAATTAGAAGTCCAGTATGCAGACTATGCAATGTGGGAACGGCGGTGGCTGGAAGGAGAGGTGCTGAGGCAGCAGAGCGAGTACTGGAAAGAAGCTTTGCAGGGCGCTCCCGCCTTCCTTGAGTTGCCCACGGACCACGCACGACCCGCGCAGCAGGATTATAGAGGAGGAGTGGAGGAACTGGTGCTGGAGCATGGGCTCACGGCGGGCCTGAAAGAGCTGAGCTGGCGGCAGGGATCAACCTTATATATGACGCTGCTGGCAGGCTGGGCAGCATTGCTCGCGCGCCTGTCAGGCCAGGCGGAGGTGGTGATTGGCACGTCGGTGGCGAACCGGGGACGGGCAGAGATTGAAGGATTGATTGGATTTTTTGCAAATACTCTGGCTCTGCGGGTGGATGTAAGTGGCGCAATATCCGTCAAAGAGTTGCTGAAGCAGGTGAAGGAAGTGGCCCTGCGAGGACAACAGAATCACAATCTGCCGTTTGAGCGGGTAGTGGAGATAGTGCAGCCTGAGCGGAGTCTGACTCACAATCCCTTGTTTCAAGTTTCGCTTGCATGGCAGAACGCGCCGGAAGGATCCATGCTGCTTCCCGGGGTGGAAGCGAAGCCGCTGGAGTCGCTGCCTTACCAGCCGGCAAAATTCGACTTGACGCTTTTTATGCGTGAGGCAAATGGAACGATCACCGGTGAATTGGAATATGCCACATCGCTGTTTGAGCCCGGCACCGTCAGGCGCTATCGGGAATACTTCCGCAGGCTGCTGGAGGGGATGGTAGCGCATGAGTGGGAGATGGTGGACCGGCTGGGCATGCTCAGTGAGAGCGAGCGAGAGCAGGTCCTATACCGGTGGAATGAGACCGCGGTTGAATTTCCGTCGAACAAGACCATCCCCGAGTTATTCGCGGAGCAGGCGGAGAGGACGCCAAAAGCGGTGGCGGTGGAATATGAAGGCCGGCAGTTGACATATCGCCAACTGAATCGGCAGGCGAATCAGTTGGCGAATTATCTGCAAGCTTTGGGAGTGAAGCCGGAGATGCGGGTGGCGATCTGCGTGGAGCGTGGCTTGGAGATGATCGTAGGACTCATGGCCATACTCAAGGCCGGGGGCGCTTATGTGCCACTGGATCCGGCCTATCCGCAGGAACATTTGCAGCACATGCTGGAGAATAGTGGACCGGTCGCTCTGCTGACGCAAGCTCAAGTGATGGAGCGTTTAGGGCCATTGCCGGACGGCCTCGCAACGTTGGATTTGACCGATACTTCTTCCTGGAGCAGCCGGCTAGAGAGCAACATGGATGCTGTCGGCACAGAGCTTACCCCAGCGCATTTGGCGTACGTCGTTTACACGTCCGGTTCCACTGGCAAACCCAAAGGCGTGATGGTGAGCAACCAGAATCTTGTGAGTTCAACCTTTGCCAGAAAACTGGCTTACGGTGATTTGGGCCGTTTTTTGCTGCTGTCCTCCATCTCCTTTGATAGTTCGGTGGCTGGTATTTTTGGAAGTCTTCTCCATGGCGGTACGCTAGTGATCGCCAGTAGCGATGTCGTTCGCGATCCATTGCGTCTCAACAAGGAGCTTCAGCGCCTGGGAGTGGAAAGCCTGCTCTGTGTTCCATCCTTATATAAGCACCTTTTGGAATATTCTGTCGGCCATGGAAAAAAGAAACAGCTTTCCCGCGTCATCGTTGCTGGCGAGGCTTGTCCCTCGGACTTAGTCGCGAGGTCAGCCCAGCAGCAACCCCAGGTTGAGCTATTCAACGAGTACGGACCCAGCGAAGCTACGGTGTGGGCGAGCATGTACCGTTGCGCCGATCCATTGGGCAGCCAATCCGTGCCGATCGGGCGGCCGATTGCGAATACGCGGGTGTACATCCTGGACAGGTATGGAGAACCAGTTCCGGTTGGAGTAGCGGGGGAGGTGTACATCGGCGGAGCAGGAGTGGCACGGGGATACCTGAACCGCAGTGAACTGACGGCGGAGCGTTTTGTGCCCGATCCGTACGCAGCCGAGGCGGGCACTCGCATGTACAAGACAGGCGATGTGGGCAGATGGCTGGCGGACGGGAAACTGGAATTTCTGGGACGGAATGATGAACAGGTGAAGATTCGCGGGTTCAGAATTGAGGTTGGAGAGATAGCAGAGCGGCTAGAGGAACATCCGGCTGTGGAGGAAGCGGTAGTGATAGCGCGGGAAGATGCGCCTGGAGAGAAGCGTCTGGTGGCCTACTATTCGCCTTCAACTCTGCACACTTTTCCTGATCTCGAATCCCGATCTTCCGACCTTCGTTCGTTCCTCTCCAGACGTTTGCCGGAGCATATGGTGCCGGCAGCGTATGTGTTGCTGGAGTCGTTTCCATTGACGCCGAATGGCAAGCTGGATCGTAAGGCTTTGCCGGCGCCAACGGGGAAAGCGTATGCAGTGCGCCAGTATGCACCGCCACAGGGAAATCTTGAGACTGCCCTGGCAGAAATCTGGGCGGAGGTCCTTAAATTGGAGCGGGTGGGGCGTCACGATGACTTCTTCGCGCTGGGCGGACAATCCCTGCTTGCGCTCCGAGTGCTGTTCCGAGTGAATGACTGCTTCCAGATGGAACTCTCTGTGGGGGTACTTCTTGAGCATTCGGTACTGATGGAGTTTGCGCAGAAACTGCGATCTGGTTCTGGACGCAAGCCGGAGGAATTGGAAAAAATAGCGACGATTTGGCTTAGGATCCATCGGATGACCTCTGAAGAACTCAAAGCCGCTCTTGTTCGCTATACTGCTTGATTTGATTTAAGTCGATTGAATTTGCTGATCCCAACCCGGAGGCCGGATGCTTAGTCTCGCACAGAATCTTCGATTTGCACTTCGCAGGTTAAAAAACAATCCTGGATTCACCATTGTGGCTGTGCTCACGCTAGCGTTGGGAATCGGCGCGAATACCGCGATGTTCAGCATCGTCAATGCTGTCCTGCTTCGGCCTCTTCCATATCGTGACCCGCAAAAACTCATGTTGCTTGCTGAGCATTGGCCGCAGTTCCCCAGGCTGTCACTCTCGTATCTCAATTACAAGGACTGGCGCGATCAGAGCCATTCCTTTGAAGCAATAGGAGCGGTACGGAACAATCAGATGACGATGACGGGTGGCGCCGAAGCCGAACGGCTGCCCTCGCAAAACGTTACAGCCAATCTTTTTGGCCTTTTAGGAGTCAAGCCGGAATTGGGGCGCGGGTTCGCTGACGCGGAAGATAAGCCAGGAGCGCCCCCTGTGGCGCTCATCAGCCATAGTCTCTGGGAACGACGGTTTTCGTCTTCTCCCAGTGTGCTCAGTCAGGCCATCACACTGGATAATCAAAGTTATTCCATTATCGGTGTGATGCCGCCCCGGTTTGAGATTCTTCAGCAGGCCGCGGATGTCTTCTTACCGTTCGAGCCCTGGGCCAGAACCCTGCCGGATGATCGTAGCTGGCATCCTGGAATCCTGCCTATAGCCCGTCTGAAACCGGATGTATCACTCGATCAGGCACGTTCGGAGCTAGCCGTGATTGCCAAACGGCTGGAGCAGAAATATCCGGAAACCAACAACAATGTGACATCACTGGTCGATCCAATGCTGGAGCAGATTGTGCAGAACGTTCACACCGCGCTCTGGGTCCTGATCGGCGCAGTGGGAGTTGTGCTCCTGATTGCCTGTGCCAATGTAGCGAATCTTCTGCTCGTCCGCGCCACTGGCCGACGGCGCGAGATGGCAGTCTGCATCGCTCTGGGGGCGCGGCGCGCTGATATTATTCGCCAGCTGTTGACGGAAAGTATCCTGGTGGCTATTGCAGGGGGCGTTCTTGGGCTTGCCCTGGCCTGGGCCTCAATACCTCTTTTAGTGCGGCTGGCGGGAAGCAGCCTTCCCCGCAGTAATAGTATTTCTATTGATCTGTGGATACTGGGCTTCACTGCCCTGATTGCATTTGTTGCCGGCATTCTGTTTGGGCTGGCCCCCGCGCGCCATACATGGAACATTGACCTGCGTGAAACTCTGAATGAGACCAACCGCGGCGGGTCTGTTCGCGCCGTCTTGCGTACACGCGCCGTCCTGGTTGTTTCTGAGATAGCTTTGGCAATGTTGCTGCTGGTTGGGGCCGGTCTTCTGTTTAAGAGCTTCGCGCGCCTCTCCCAGGTTTCTCCGGGTTTCTCTACTGATCACATCTTGATCGCGAATATAGTGCGTTCGCCTGCCGCGTACAGTGATCGGAATGTGCGCTTGAACTTCTTTGACCGCCTTTTTGAGCAAGTGTCGGCTTTGCCCGGTGTGCGCTCGGTTGGGGCTGTTTCCGTTCTGCCTGTTACGGGCATGGGGTCGGCTCTACACTTTAATATTCAGGGGCGGCCCCCCCGGTCGCCTGCGGAATACACGATCACCGGCTATCGTGTGGTCAGCGCAGGCTACTTAAAAACGATGGGAGTGCCGCTTATCTCCGGCAGGTGGATTGAAGATCGCGACCGCGAAGGAGCTCCTGGCATTGTCGTAGTAAATTCCAGCTTTGCGCGTACCCATTTTCCGAACCAGTCTCCGCTCGGCCAGCATATCCAGCTTGGAGCCTCACCGAGTCCCGACGTTCCATGGATGGAAATTGTCGGGATCATTGCTGATGTGAAGCAGTCTCTGGCCAGTGAGTCTTCTTCAGAGATATACCTCCCTTTTCGCCAGGCGGACCAGGTGCTTCCAGTCACGACGCTGTCCCTGGTTGTGCGGACCGCCGGAGACCCTTTGGCGCCGGCCAATTCCTTACGCTCCGCAGTGCATAACATAGATGCTAATCAACCGATTACCTCAATCCAAAGCATGGAAGAAAACATCTCGCAGTCCATCTCTCAGCCGCGATTTCGCACCGTTCTGTTGGCGGTTTTTGCCGGCATAGCTCTCGTGCTTGCGGCGGTTGGCATTTTCGGCGTCATGGCATACTCGGTTGCCCAGCGCACTCGGGAACTCGGACTGCGGATGGCCCTGGGGGCATCCCGTGCTAGGGTCCTGCAATTGGTCCTGGCCCATGGTGTGCGCTTGACGCTGGTAGGTGTGGCCATTGGATTGGTGGCCACATTCCTCCTGACTCGTTATGTGTCCAGTTTGTTGTTCAATGTTCCTGCTTACGATCCCATTACATTGGTGGGTGTGGTTGCAGCATTGATTGTAATTTCACTCTGTGCTTGTTACCTTCCTGCTCGGCGCGCCACCTTGGTTGATCCGATTGTGGCCCTGAGAGAAGAGTGACAGGACGAGGCGAAACAAGTTTCATGGACGCAACCATCTTGATCATCGGCAGCGGATCTTTGACGCGTGCCATCTCTTATTCCCTGGCCTTATTGCCATCGCGGCCTCATCGCGTGATAGTATGTGCCCGCTCCAGAGATAAATTGAATGAGATTATCTATGTCTCACGCGCCAAGGCTGCAAGCGCGCAATCGCCGGTGAAATTTGATTTCGTCGAATTTGACCCCGAATCAGGGGATGCCTGCAGGCTGCTTTCATCACTACAACCTGACATAATAGTTAATTGCGCTTCGTATTACTCCCCGTGGGAATGGATTCACCAGCCTTCATCATGGACGCATCTGCTCCGCAGCGCGGGATTCGGTTTCACATTGCCATTGCAGGCAGCTTTTGCAATCAAAGTTGCTAAAGCCGTGGCTGCTCATTTACGGCCAGTGCTTTTTATCAATGGCTGCTATCCTGATGCAGTCAATCCGCTGTTGCGCGCCCTGGACCTTCCTGTCTTCTGCGGTGTTGGCAATATCGCTCTTGTGGCAGCAAGCTTGCAGTCCTCTCTTGGTCTTATGCCCGGGCAGCGCTTGCAAGTGATGGCCCATCACCTGCATTTATACACACCAAAACCTGGAGTGGATGAAGCACAGGCCTGGGTTGATGGGAAACATTGCGAGAACGTAACCGACCTGCTGGTAAACCAACGGACAAGCAATGGTTTAGAAGTCAATAAAGCAATTGGGTGTACAGCCGCTGTCTTGCTGCGCGACATCATTGACGGAAGCGATGTGGAAACCCACGTCCCTGGCCCATTTGGACTTCCCGGAGGATATCCGGTGCGCGTAGTGGGTGTACGCATGGAACTGAATTTACCGGCCAATCTTTCAGAATGTGAGGCAATTGCGTGGAATGAAAGAATTGCAGTTTCGGATGGAGTAAGAATACTTTCCAATGGAAACGTGGAATTCGGAGAAGAGACAAAGGTTGCGTTCAGGCAATATATACCCCAAATATCCGAGGGCTTTCACGCCAGCGAGATAGATAAAGTCACACAATCACTGCTGGAACTCCGGCAGAGGCTGACAAGAGAGAAGGTTCAGTCACTCAAGACTAAATAAATGAGGTCTGGTAAACCAGTAGCTGAAATTGGAGGCTGCCAGCTAAAAGTTAAAAAAAGTGGGAACTGGACGCTTGAAAGA
Organism: Candidatus Angelobacter sp.; assembly: GCA_049697035.1. Taxonomy (GTDB): domain Bacteria; phylum Acidobacteriota; class Terriglobia; order Terriglobales; family Acidobacteriaceae; genus Angelobacter. Next base: position 9,043 of record JBAVUZ010000277.1, read on the forward strand.
TGGGAATTCTATGTGGGGCTGAATTGACTTCATTTCGGTAGGAGGACGGTAACCACCTTTTTTCGGCAGGATCGCTGGCAGGCAT
>JBAVUZ010000278.1:0-1982 GCA_049697035.1 Candidatus Angelobacter sp.
CATAGGCACTCTCATGCACAAATAACGGTAGGATAGCTATGAGAGTACCTCGATTTTTGCTGCCGATGCAATTGATGAAAGGACTTAGAGAGCGGAGTATTTTCAGTTAAACCATCCGCTGCGATAGACAACCCACCAGCAAAAGACAAGCAGAGGGAGTGTGAGCGCCAGGTTCCACCACAGCGGGAGGAGAACTCCCATCAACGCGCCCAGCACGGTGAAGAGAAGCCAGAAGATCTTTTTTTCCATGAAACCCAAACTTTACCACTGATCGATACTGATAACACTGATCGAAATCGCCGGGATCGCCGGGATCGCCGGGATCGCCGACATCGCGCGTAATCGGGAGATGCAAAACCTTACCGCGGATTGACGCGGATAAACGCGGATCAGAGCAAAGCCAAAGCCTCGAAACACGGAGGAACGGAGGACGCAGAGTAATTAGGTGATCGGAAACCGGGTCGAACTACGTGCTCAGTGGCGAGATTTGGCTTTTCCGATTACGGCGATGACGCGCGATGTCGGCGATCACCGCGATTTTGATAAAGTATTTAGATTCATGCTTGATCTTGCTTACGTCCGAGAGAACCTTACACAGGTTGAAGAAATGCTGCGGCGGCGCGGGATGGACCCGCAGAGCGTCCTGAGCGGATTTCGCCAGATAGATGAAAAACGCCGCCAGGTGATCACGCAATCTGAAACGCTGAAGGCGCAGCGAAACCGCGCATCAGAGGAGATTGCCAAGCTCAAGAAGGCCGGGCAGGACGCCACCGCCCAGATGGAGCAAACGAAAGCTCTACGCGCGCAGAGTGACGATCTGGAGAAGCAGGCCGGAGAGATCGACCAGGAAATGCGGTTGATGCTGGCGGGCATTCCCAACGTGCCCCATGCGTCGGTGCCGGTGGGCCGGTCCGCGGACGACAACAAGGAAGTCCGCAGGTGGGGAGCGCCGCCGGAGTTCAGCTTTACGCCAAAGCCGCACTGGGAGTTGGGCGAGCAACTGGGCGTGCTGGACATGGAGCGCGCGGTCAAGCTGACGGGCGCGCGGTTTGCCGTCTATTGGGACCTGGGCGCGAAGCTGGAGCGGGCGCTGGCCAACTTTATGCTCGACCTGCATACGAGCGAACATGGCTACACGGAAGTGCTCACGCCTTACGTGGTGAATTCGAATTCAATGTATGGCACGGGGCAATTGCCGAAGTTCGCTGCTGACTCGTTCAAGATTGATGACCACGACCTTTGGCTGATTCCCACGGCGGAAGTTCCGCTGACAAATCTTTATCGCGACGAGACGATTGACGCGGCGCGGCTGCCGCTTTCCGTTACCGGATACACGCCGTGCTTCCGCAGCGAGGCCGGATCCTATGGAAAAGATGTCCGCGGGATTATCCGGCAACACCAGTTCCAGAAAGTTGAGCTGGTAAAGTTCACGCGGCCTGATCAGTCTTATGAGCAGCATGAACAGCTCACGCGCGATGCCGAAACAATCCTGCAAAAATTGGGATTGCCCTACCGCACCATGCTGCTGAGCACCGGCGACATGGGCGCCAGTTCCGCCAAGACTTACGATCTGGAAGTGTGGCTGCCGGGACAAAGCCTTTATCGCGAGATTTCTTCATGCTCAAATTTTGAGGCTTACCAGGCGCGGCGGGCGAACATAAGATTCCGTCCAGAGGGCAGCAAGAAGAGCGAGCACGTGCACACGCTGAACGGAAGCGGTCTGGCGATTGGCCGGACATGGCTGGCGATCCTGGAAAACTATCAGCAGGCAGACGGCAGTGTGGTGATCCCTGAAGCGTTGCGGAAGTATGTGGGCGCGGAGCGGATCACGGCGAAAAAGTTCTAGCCAAAACCTAAAACCTACCACGGAGATGGCATGAATAAAGGTGCAAGTTCTGAGGCGGTATGCTCCAGGGGGAAGGAATCTGGGGCAGACAGGTTGCAGGCTGTGCTCGTGCAGTGAGGCAGTACGACCTCGACAC
>JBAVUZ010000279.1:0-2215 GCA_049697035.1 Candidatus Angelobacter sp.
CCGTTGTCGGCTCCACTTTTATGCTGGATGGACACCCTTTCACCGTGATCGGGGTGGCCGCGCCGGGCTTCTTTGGTGAAACATTGCGCAGCGATCCTGCGGACATGTGGATTCCGCTGCAGCAGGAGCCCACCATTAATGGCGGCAACTCTCTGCTGCTGCAGCCCGTGTCAGCGTGGTTGCGTATGATCGGGCGGCTCCGTCCGGGAGCTTCCATCGCGGGAATGTCCCCGCGCCTCACCGGAGTTTTGCGGCTATGGATGCAGCACGATTCCGGCTATCCCGCCAACTGGATGCCCGAAATAATCCGGGTACTTCCCAAGCAGGTGCTGAATGTTGTGCCCGCCGGCGCTGGCGTGGCCGTAATGAAAGAAGAGTACGGCCGCAGCCTGCAGATCCTGTTTGGTGTGTGTGGCTTGGTTCTACTCATTGCCTGTGCCAATGTCGCCAACCTGCTGCTGGCGCGCGGTGTGGCGCGTCGCGGACAAACCGCCATCCGCATGGCCATTGGCGCATCGCGAAAAGAAATCGTTCTGCAGGCGCTGATGGAGAGTGCCCTGCTGGCCATTGGCGGCGCCATCGCCGCCTTGGTGGTTGCGATGGCTGCCGCACGTCTGCTGCTGGCGCTGGCTTTTCAGAGCGCGCATTTTCTTCCCATCAGCACCGCGCCTTCGCTCCTTGTGCTGGGGTTCGCTTTCGTTCTGGCGCTGATGACCGGCATTATCTTCGGCGCGGCGCCCGCATGGTTTGCCACCCGCACTGATCCCGCGGACGCGTTGCGTGGATCGGGTCGCGGCAACAGTGACCGGTCTTCATTCGCGCGTAAAGCTCTGCTCATCGTGCAAGCTACATTCTCAGTGGTGCTGGTGGCCGGCGCCACCATGCTCGCGCGCAGTCTCAACAAACTGGAACACCAGGACTTTGGCTATCAGGTCCCGGGACGGGTTGAGGTCGCCCTGAACACACCGCCTGCAAGTTATTCGCAGGCGCAACTGGCCGCGTTATACCGCCAGCTTGAAGAACGGCTCAAGCGCTTGCCGGGAATACAGGCGGCTGGGCTGGCGATGTACAACCCGCTTACCGACAACTGGGGAGAAATGATCTTGGTGGAAGGCCATCCGCTCCCCAAGATGGAAGATGAATCAGGCGCATCATGGGACCGCGTGAGTGCAGGTTATCTGCAGGACCTGGGCGTCTCCGTATTGCGTGGGCGTCCTTTTACAGTTGCCGATAATGAGACCTCGGAACAAGTGGCTGTAGTGAATGAAGCCTTCGTCAAGCGCTTCTTCAAGAACGGTGAAGAGCCGCTGGACCATCACTTTGGTATTGATCTGCCGGAGAACGCTGGAACATTCCGCATCGTGGGCATAGTGCGTGACGCAAAGTTTGCCGGCTGGGGTTTGAGCCGTCCGGCGCGTCCTATGTTTTACGTGCCGCTGGCGCAGAGCGCCAACTACAAGAATCCGTTGATGAAAGCACTTGAACAGCGCTCGCACTTCATCAGCGGAATCATGCTGGTCACCAACGCGACTCCGGGCACGCTTGAACCCTTGCTCACCCGGGCGCTGGCGGAAGTTGATCCCAATCTGACCATTACCAGCATCAGGACCATGCAGCAGCAGATTGAGCTCACTTTCAACCAGGAGCGCGCCGTTGCCGGCCTTGCCGGACTCTTCGGAATCGTCGCACTCTTGCTGGCTGCTGTGGGATTGTACGGCGTCACTGCGTACACGGTCGCGCAGCGGACGCAGGAGATCGGCATTCGCATGGCCCTGGGCGCCGACCGAGTCAACGTGGTGCAAATGGTGCTGGCCGGGGCGTCAAAGCGCGTTTTGGCTGGATTGATTCTCGGTGTGCCGCTGGCCATTGGCGCAGGCCGTCTAATCTCAGCGCAGCTTTACGGCGTTTCCAGTTGGGATCCGATAGCTCTCGGCATCGCTGCTGCAGCGCTGGCAATCTCAGCATTTTTTGCTGCAGTGATTCCCGCCCGTCGCGCGGCGTCGATTTCGCCGATGAAAGCGTTGCGGACGGAGTAGCTGGCGCTAACTACCCAACCGGCGCTTCATGTAACATCGCTTGCACATGGATGTTTACCTGATCGACGGCACGTATGAACTGTTCCGCCACTTTTTTGCCGTGCCCTCGGCGCAAGACTCGAGCGGCCAGGAAATCGGCGCGGTACGTGGTGTGCTGACCTCTGTTTTATCCATGATCG
>JBAVUZ010000280.1:0-5802 GCA_049697035.1 Candidatus Angelobacter sp.
CCGTAGCCCCATTTGAGTTGGCCACCGAACTTTCCGGGAGGGCAGGATGAAGTTTGCCCTGCTCAACCCCAATTGGGACTTCAAGGGCTCAACCTATTTCGGCTGTCAGGACGCGCATACTCCGCTGGAGTTGCTGTTCGCTGCCGATCAGTTGCGCATTGCCGGGCATGAATCACTGCTGATTGATGCGCAGATGGATAATTTCACTTTGGAAGAAGCACGCGGCCGGCTGGATCGCTTCGCGCCTGACTTTCTGGTGATTCCCACGGCGCCCTCTTATCTTTTCTGGCGTTGTCCTCCACCGGAACTGCGCGTTCCCATGGAATGGTTTGCCGGCTTGCAGAGCAATGCAATTAAAGTAGCCATCGGGCCGCACCCTTCCGCAACTCCCGCAGCTACGATCCGCAAAACCGGCTGTGACGTTGTCCTGCGTGGCGAACCCGACCAGACCCTCGCGGAGCTTGCCAGCAAGCCGTGGCATGAGATTGTCGGTTGCTGCTTCAAGAACGAAGATGGGCAATTGCACATAAGCCCCGGTTCGGCTGTCGCCGAGATGGTCGCGCTCGGTCCTTTAGATTTCAAAAATTACAATGTTGAAGCCCATTCGCATCGCCATCACGTATTTACCAATGACCACGGTCTGGGGGCCGAGTTGGAGTTTGCTCGCGGATGTCCCTGGGCATGCACCTTCTGCAACAAGACTCTCTTTCGCAATAAATTTCGCGAGCGCAGCGTCGATGCCGTTCTGCAGGAAGTGGATACGCTGATTGCTCGCGGCGTCCAATACATTTATTTCATCGATGAAATCTTCGGTGTCGGCAAAAATGTTCATCGTTTGCTGGAAGGCATTGCTGAGCGTCCGGTAAAGATTGGCTTCCAGACGCGCATCGATCTCTGGAATGAAGACACACTGGACCTTCTCGGCCGCGCCCATTGCATTTCCATGGAGTGCGGTGTGGAATCCATCACGCACGAGGGCCGTGAAGACCTGAACAAGAATTGCCGCATAGGTACCGATCGCATCTCAGAACTGCTGGTCTATGCTCGCGGGCGCATCCCGTGGGTGCAGGCGAATTTGATTCTCACGGAGCGCGATGACCGCTCGGAGATTCGCCGCTGGCAAGAAAAGTTGAAGCAAAAAGGCGTCTGGGTGAGTGAGCCGGTGCCTATGTTTCCATATCCAGGGAGCCCGCTCTACGCGCAAACATTTTCTGCAGCCCCGGACGACATGGCCTGGGAGCGTGCGCATCGCCACTACACTTCAATGTTTGCGAACAACGGCTATAGCGACATTCAAGAGCAAACGCCGCTGGCGATCGAGGAACTGGAAACATGCACATCTTAGTCACCGCGGATACTTTGGGCGGTGTTTGGACATACACGCGGGAGTTGGTGACGGGGCTGGTGCGCCGCGGCGATCGGGTCACGCTCGTGAGCTTTGGCGATATTCCCACCGCAGCGCAGACCCGCTGGATGGATGGCCTGGCCAATCTCGATTATCGCCCGACAGCTTTCAAGCTGGAATGGATGCTCGACTCCGAAGCCGACATGGAAGCTTCTTCCCAGTATCTCCAGGCGATCATCGATGAGACCCGTCCTGACCTCCTGCATTTCAGCCAGTATTATTATGGAGCCATAAGCTGCGATATTCCGCGCCTCGTGGTTGCGCATAGTGATGTCGTGAGCTGGTGGATGTCAGTCCACCGGCAATTGCCGCCGGAAACTGAGTGGTTGCACTGGTATCGCCAGATAGTCACGCGCGGATTGCATGAAGCCACAACTGTGGTGGCGCCATCACGCTGGATGCTCGAACAAATTGAGCTTTATTACGGCAAGCTTCGCTCCGGCGCCGTAATTCACAATGGCCGTAGCCCGGCCTTGTTTAATCCCTACATCAGCAAACAGGAAACCACCGTTACTTTGGGACGTTTATGGGACAGCGGCAAGAACGTATCTCTTCTGCTGAAACATGAAATGCCCGGATCGGTGCGCATCGTCGGCTGCGACCGCCATCCCGATTTACAGAACCATTCTTTCATTGCTGAAGCAGTCAGGCCGAATGTTTCCCTTGATCCACAGCAGGATGAGCGGCAGATCACGCAGACGCTGGCTCGCGCCGGGATTTACGCTGCAACTTCGCAATATGAGCCGTTCGGCTTGGCTCCGGTGGAAGCGGCGCTTTCACGCTGCGCCATCGTTGCCAGTGATATACCCTCGTTCCGCGAGCTCTGGCAAGGCGCGGCAATTTTCTTCCGCAACAATGATCCGGAAAGCTTGAGTGAGGCGCTGGAACGTGTACAACGCGACCCTGGTTTACGCCTGAGCCACGGCAACATGGCGCTTCGCCACGCGCGGCAGCATTTCACGGCTGACCGCATGGTCGCCGACTACAAGCATCTTTATCACAAACTGGCGCCTGCGCAGGCCCTCAGCGCATGAACCAGAAGCTCAATATCGCTCTCTTTGCCCACTCCATGGTCTCTGACTGGAACCACGGCAACGCTCACTTTCTGCGTGGACTGATGCGTGAACTGGTGCGCTTGGGCCACACAGTCCGCTGTTATGAAGAGTTGAGCTCCTGGTCGCTCACCAACCTGATGAAGCAGGAGGGCGAGCGCGCTATTGAGGCAATTGATTCTTTCCGCCGTGCTTATCCTGAACTCGATATCCGTTTTTATAAGTCCGGTGACGACGATTTTCCCCGTTTCCTGGAAGAAGAGTTGAAAGAGACCCACGTCGTCTTGTTGCACGAATGGAATGATCCTCAAGTGGTAAACCGGGTGCTCGCGTTGAAGAAGAAGCTTGGCTTCATCGCGCTGTTCCATGACAGCCATCACCGCGCTCACACCAGCGCCGGTGAAATTCTAAAGTTTCATTTGCACCTCGTGGATGGCGTGCTCGCATTCGGTGAAGCCATCCGCCGTATTTATGTCGATGGCTTCGGCATTAACCGCGCATGGACTTTTCATGAAGCGGCTGACGTGGAGCAGTTCCATCCTCTCCAGCGCCGCAAAGAGATTGACGTGGTCTGGATCGGCAACTGGGGCGACGATGAGCGTTCCGCCGAACTCGATGAGTTCCTGATCCAGCCTGCGCTGGCCCTGCCGGAACTGCGCGTGGTGGCTCACGGCGTCCGCTACCCCGACCTTGCGCTGCAAAAACTTGTAGGCGCCAACATTGAGTATCGCGGCTATTTGCCCAACCTGTTTTCTCCGCAGGTCTATGCTGAAAGCGTGGTCACCTTACATATTCCGCGCCGTGAGTATGCGAATGGCCTGGCCGGAATTCCCACCATTCGCGTGTTTGAAGCCCTGGCCTGCGGTATTCCGCTGGTCTGCTCGCCCTGGATGGACCAGGAAAATCTCTTTCGTCCCGGCGAAGACTACCTGGTAGTGAATGACGGCGTTGAGATGACGGAGCAACTGCGGCACCTTCGCCGCGATGGAAAGGCCCGTTATCAGCTCGCTGAAAATGGATTGCAGACCATCCGTGAGCGCCACACCTGCGCCCATCGCGCGCAACAACTTATGGACATCTGCCAGGAGATCTCGCGATGAGAATTTTTGTCTTTGGCTCCAGCATCACGTCTTCTTACTGGAATGGCGCGGCAACGTATTATCGCGGCATGTATAAGCAGCTTCACGCGCTGGGACATCAGGTTACATTCGCCGAGCCTGACGCTTATCGCCGCCTGCAAAACCGTGATGCGGGCGATTTCATCTATGTGGAAACTGTCGTTTACAAAGATGCTGAAGAAGTCCCCGCACTGCTCAGGCGGGCTGCCGAATGCGATCTGGTGGTCAAGCACAGCGGCGTGGGCGTATTCGACGAACTGCTGGAAGAAAAAGTGTTGGAGTGTCGCTCCGATAAGACCCGGGTCGCGTTTTGGGACGTGGATGCTCCAGCAACTCTATCTCGCGTAGAAACAAATCCTACTGATCCATTTCGTGCGCTGATTCCCGAATACGATTTTATTTTTACCTACGGCGGCGGTACGCCGGTTGTGGATCATTACCATAGTTTGGGCGCTGCCAACTGCCACCCGATTTACAACGCGCTTGATCCGGAAACGCACTATCCGGTCGCGCCAGATCCGGCCCTGGCCTGCGACCTGTTATTTGTAGGCCACCGTCTGCCGGACCGCGAGCGCCGCGTGGAAGAGTTTTTCTTTCGCGCCGCGGAACTTGCTCCGGACTTCCAGTTCGCTTTAGGAGGGGAGGGCTGGGGCGGCAAGCAGCTTCCCGCAAACGTACGCTGGATCGGTCACGTAAGCACGGGAGATCACAACCGTGTGAACTGCTCTGCGCGCATGGTGCTGAATATCAATCGCGACTCGATGGCCGGTGTGGGATTTTCTCCGCCTACGCGCGTCTTTGAAGCCGCCGGTGCCGGGACCTGCCTGATCACCGATCGTTGGGTAGGAATCGAACAGTTCTTTGCGCCGGAAAAAGAGATACTGGTAGCCGGCAGTGCGGAAGAAATTGTCCCTTGTTTGCGGAATACTTCCGCGGCCAGAGCAAAAGAAATTGGCCAGAATATGCGCGCGCGGGCGTTGCGCGATCATATCTATGCTTTGCGGGCGAAAGAGGTCGACGCGATCATTGCGAATGTTCCGGCGGAATCCGCAGTGCGCTGAGTTGGAGAGATTTTGCTGTTGCCGTTGCTGTTTTCCGTAACGTGCCGAAGCTAATGGCTAATTGCTAACGGCTAATTGCTTGTTCTTATGAAGATTACTATTTTTGGTCTTTCGATTACTTCGTCCTGGGGCAACGGGCACGCGACCACGTTTCGCGCGTTGTGCCAGGCGCTGCATCGTCGTGGGCACCGCATTGTGTTTTTTGAGCACAACGTCGAGTGGTACCAGAACAACCGCGACCTGCCCAATCCCCCGTATTGCGACGTAAAGCTATTTGAGAACTGGCAAGACATTCTTGCGGCTGTAAGGACAGAGCTGCGTGATTCCGACATCGCGATGGTCGGCTCTTATTTTCCGGATGGCATCGCCGCCTTGGAAGAGGTACTTGCGTCGAATGTCCCGGTCAAGGTTTTTTACGATATCGATACGCCAATCACGGTTCGCAGCCTGCGGGAAAATGGCCGCGCTGACTATCTGCTTAAGTCACATCTTCCTGAATTAGACATTTATTTCAGCTTTACCGGCGGCCCTCTGCTTCAGCTCATTCAGGAAGATTTAGGTGCGCCATTTGCCGTGCCGCTCTATTGTTCCGTCGATCCGGACAAACACTGCGCGCTCTCCGCCGAACCCAGATTTGCCTGCGACATGAGCTATATGGGAACGTATGCACCGGACCGCCAACCAAAAATCGATGAATTGCTGTGCGCTCCCGCCCGGAAATTGCCTCATAACAAATTTATCGTCGCCGGGCCACAATATCCTTCGCACATCGATTGGCCTGAGAACGTGGAACGTATCATGCACTTGAATCCGCGCCATCATGCCCAGCTTTACAGCTCTTCGCGAATCACGCTGAATGTCACCCGGCGAGAGATGGTGCTGGCGGGCTACTCGCCTTCTGTGCGCTTATTTGAGGCCGCGGCTTGCGGCGCCGCCATTGCTTCCGATAATTGGCCGGGACTGGAAACTTTCTTGTTGCCCGGGCGCGAAATACTTTTAGCCACAGGAACTGGAGATATCGTCCGTTACCTGAAAAATTACGACGACGCCGAACTGCGACGTATCGGCCGGGCCGCGCGTGACCGAGTCCTTGCCGCACACACCAGTGACGTGCGCGCTCAGGAATTTGAGCATGCTGTGGAAATCGCGCTAAATTCAGCAAAGCA
>JBAVUZ010000281.1:0-2970 GCA_049697035.1 Candidatus Angelobacter sp.
TTTCGAGATGGAGAGTGATTGCGAGGCTAGCCGAGCATTTTGGGAGCGAGGAATCGCGGGGAAGGTGAGGCGGGCTGGTTTTTCGAGCACGGCTCCGCTAGCAGAGTGGACGAAAATGGATTCGAGGACAGGAAGCAGCCGTCAACCAGAGTTAAACGCAGCGCCACGTTGCAGAACAGAGCTTGAAACGGCCAGCCGGTGGCGAGGTGGAAACGAATGCAGCGGGCGGTGTGGCGTACGCGAGCGCCGGTTTTGAACAGCTGGGCGCGCAAGGCTTCGATCTGGGCGGAGCGCCAAGGGTGGGGCAACTGCAGCCGAAAGAAGTTGACCAGGTTGTACGCGGCGGCGTGCAGGAGCAGGCGGAAAGCGTTGGCCAGAAAGCGGTGACAGCTCAAACGATCGGCGCGAAAGCCGTTCTTGAACTCCTCGATGCGGTTCTCGCACTCCCCGCGATCGTTGTAGAAAGCGAAGAGCGCACAACTTCGCCAAACGCTAGATTTAGCTCGTGAAGACTCTGGTAGTAGTCGGTTCTTGCGAGTTTCCCCGGTTTTTGCATGCCCACACTCCCAGCCTCAGCTTGCGCCATGTCGTTTTCCCGAGAGAGCCGCCGGCCACTCTTCGCATTGTGTTAAAGCCGGCGGCTCAGCACCTACCGCGCGAGGCAGGTTGCTCGGAGTCGTGATTCAGGGAAAGCGGGTCCCGTAACCACGAACTTAGGCTGTCTGTGCCGCCCAAGCTAATCATCATCAGACGGATAGACCACTGGGACGCTGTCGATCGCCACTAACGCCCAGGGGCCATGGCGAGCCTTTTGTATTCATGACTTCAGAGGCCTCCAGATCTGATACACAGAGAGGTCTAGCGCCGCAGCGATCCTGACTGCATTCTCAAGCTTCGGTATCTGCCCTTTTTCAATTGCAAACAGAGTGGTCGTGGGGATTCTCGACAACTCCGCCAAATCTCTTAACCGCCAGCCGCGTTGTAAGCGAAGCTCAGTGACAGAGGATACATCCGCCTCGTTTGGAACCGGAATAGTCCCGCTCGGCGGAATAGACCACAGCTCGTAAACGGTTACCTGGAAGGCCCCTGCAACTTTGTAAGCATTCGTAACCGCGGTTCCAGATCCCCCTTCCATGCGCCAGATGGTGTTGTAAGGAACTCCCGATAGGGCCGATAGATGTTTCAGAGTCCATTTCCTCTCCTTACGCAGCTCATAGATCTTGCTTCTCAACGGATGCTCCGTGTGCCGTTCGGAAAGATGCCGCCGTAGATGTTCCAAAATGTCATTGCTGGAACAGTCGGCCGTCTCCATGTGCAAAATCCTTGTGGGCGTTCAGAATCGCTCACGCTTTGGTCAAAGGTGGTGAACTGCCGGCTGCCGGCCTTTCATATCGCCGAGCACGAGTGATTCAATCTCTGATTCGTTGCTGCTGAAACACACACAATCAAATCTTCCGAGCAGTGTCACGTCTGTCTTGGCGCCCACGTTCATCCGCAGCCAGTGCTCAAGTTCTGCAGCAGACTGCAAACTCCGCATTTCCAGGCAGAGAAGGTTCGCCCTCTTTCCAGGCTCACATACCTGAAATACAGCCAGTTTCATTGAGGGGATCTGGCGCTCATGCGCCGTTAGGTCGGCGATGGCGGTTTTATCCGGTTCGACTCGCTTTCGACCGATCGAATATTTCCAAAACCTGAACAACAAATACCCCTCCTCTAGGTGGTGTAACTACTTTTTTATAATATTTTCCACTTCTAGGTGTCAAGAAGTGAAACGCTGGATTATCAATCGTCACCAAGCTACAGGGGGCACGCAGAAATAGGCTGACCTATGCCGGAGCTCAGATGTCTCATTGCGGGGATTTACGCTGATGATGAAGGATGCATTTACGTCTATATGCGGGAGTTCCTGGTCCAGCACGGAATGCGAGACAAACCGGAAGTAAGGGAGGTCGTGTGGGAGGAGCTATTGAGCATGTTCTCCCCACTGACCATATTCGAGCTATCGGAATGAACACGCTACGGTGTCGGATGACACTCTTTGAATCTCCGAGGCTCTGAAGAATAGGCGGCCTCTAACGGCAATGCTGTATCCAGCAAAGGCGAGTGCAGTGTTCAATGAGAAAAGACGAGTTGCACCAAATCGGAGCAGGGCTCTACCAGGACGAAAGGGGCTCTGTGTATTGTGATATGCAAGAGCTTTTGGCATTTCATAAGCTTCCAGACAAGCAAGAAATTAGGCGGGCTGTGTGGGAGGAACTTGAGAGGCAGTTTGAGGCAAAGGTGACGGAACTGCTGGACGATTAAGCGGGTGCGACCTTGGGGCTTTTACTTGAGCCGAGACGGCGCAACGAACGTCAGTTTTACGCCGCTAGGCAATCCTGTCATAGGACCTGGAGCAGTTCGTCATAGAAGCGTTGGCCATATGCCATACTGAGCTCACCAGCCGCCCTCTTAACTTGGTCGTAGAAAAGGAAGACATCAAAACTGCCATTCCGCTCAAGTCTCCTGAAACTCGGCGGGGCCAGAAACGGAAGAAAGGCCATTCTTGTGAGCCAACAATGCAGTGTTACCCTCATCCGAAAGGAGCAAAACCGCAATTGAACAGAAGCAGTGATCAGGTCGACGCTGGCTCTTTTGCGTTCTGGATCGGGAAAGCGGATGCTCAGCTTTCGCTCATGTTTGCCCCAGGCGTACAAGGTCGCGGCATTTTCCCCCAGGTCACGCAAGTATTGCAGTGTGAGCCTAATACGTTTCCATTGTGTCCGCTTAAATTGGTGTTGTGAAATCGTCCTGCGGAGATGATCTTCAACCTCGGGGTGCAGCAGGTTCTGAAGATCTTCTAAAGCCAGGTGACGTATGAAGGCGACAACATCTCTCAGCGTGCGCTCGGAAAATCCATAAATAAATCGTCTTAGGATCACTACGGCAAATGCAGCTGACAGCAAGTAAATGATGGCATGTGGCAACATT
>JBAVUZ010000282.1:0-2365 GCA_049697035.1 Candidatus Angelobacter sp.
GGATCATGCGCCAGCGCCTTCCAGAAGTTTGTGACTTTGTCGATCTTGCGCGTAGCCTTGATGTCGTCATACACAGCCCGCACTTCGGCGTTTGCCTGTTCATATTCGATGAATCCCAGGGTCGACATGAGAAGATCCCCTTTTTGTTCTTGTATTTATACCAAGGCCGCCGTGAACAGATGGGTAACTGCCAGGTTGACGAAGTCACAACTGAGGTTCTCCGCAATTTTGGCAATTCTGCTTACGGCACTAACAAAATCTTGCCCGTTGTCTTGCGCCCTTCCAGATCGCGATGCGCCTGCTGCACTTCTTCCAGCTTGTATACGTGCCCGATCCGCAGCTTCAACTTGCCCGCAATGATCATATTGAAGACGTCACTGGAGCGCTGCTCCAGTTCTTGGCGCGTGGCAATGTAATGGACCAGGCTGGGCCGGGTGACAAACAGTGAGCCCTTTTGCGAGAGCGCAATCGGATCGAATGGCGCGACTGCGCCACTGGCGCCTCCAAAAAGTACCATGTAGCCACGCGGACGCAGCACATTCAGCCCTTTTTCAAACGTGCTTTTCCCCACACCGTCATATACCACGTGCACGCCTTTGTTCTCGGTCAGGCGTTTGGTTTCAACTTCAAAATCTTTTTGTGTGTAAAGGATGACCTCGTCTGCGCCGGCTTCGCGCGCAAGTTTGGCCTTCTCCTCAGTGCCCACCGTTCCAATGGCACGCGCGCCAATGTTTCTGGCCATCTGCACCAGCAACAACCCCACACCGCCGGCGGCCGCGTGGATCAGTGCCGTCTCCCCTTTCTTCAAAGGATACGTGCTGTTCATCAGATAGTGCGCAGTCATCCCTTGCAGCATGGCTGCTGCGGCCTGCTGGTCAGTGATTTTATCCGGCACGTGCAGCAGGCGGTCCGCGGGAACGGCCGCATACTCAGCGTAAGCGCCAATCACGCCGGTATATGCGACGCGGTCTCCCGGCTTGACGGTTTTTACCTCGCTGCCTACGTCAGTTACTGTTCCGGCAGCTTCCTGTCCATCGATAAACGGCAGCGCCGCGGGATAACGCCCCTCACGAAAGTAAACGTCAATAAAATTCACGCCAATGGCAGCGATCTACACCACGGCTTCATTTGCTTTCGGCTTTGGGACCGGCAGATCGACCAGTGTCAATACTTCCGGTCCGCCGGTCTTTTGTACTTGAATCGCTTTCATAGTAGCCCCGGATGCGCCGCGCTAAAGTGCGGTCGCTGGAAATTGGATCATGTTCATCGAACTGCAGAGCGACTGGATGTTGCTTAGAAGCTGAACGACTCTTCTTCTGCGATCATGATGACAGGAGGACCGCCCGAAGAAATCTTCATCGCATGACCAACCGTCTTCTGACCGCCTTCTGAAGCGGCGCAGGCTTGCAGCGCTTCCATGGAAGGGAAGTGGACCTCGGCGATGCGATAGAACGGCGGGGTTCCCATAGGCGATCCAACCACCTTCGTCGCCACAAACTTGGTTTTGCCTTTCAGTTTTTCCACTGCCATCGGCACATGTTCCGTCTGATACACCTTTTCAAACGCGTCAACGTCCTTGGGACGAGGGTACATCACCACCAACTTGACTCCAGCCATGAGAGCTCCTTTAAGAAGTGCGTTTAACAGCGTCACAGGAATTGTAATTGCAGGAACGCGTTTTGTGCGCGATGGTGAAAAATGCCGCGGAGCGGTAACAGCCGTATCGACTAAGAAAAGCTTTCTCCTGGATTCAGATTTCCGCTAAACTGCTCGTTGAGCAGAGCCGATTCGCATGCCGCAGATACCCAATCTCATCAACCTGGCCATTCCCGGCTTTATCGCTCTTTTGCTGCTTGAGGTGGTGCTTGACGCTGTCATGCGCCGTGACCTCTATCAGTTCAAGGACACTGCCGCCAGTCTGGCCATGGGTACCGGAAGCATACTTCTTAGCGTGATTAATAAGGCGCTGATGTTTGCGGCTTATAGCGCTGTCCATCGCTTTGCTATTTTCAAAATTGGATATCAATGGTGGGCCTGGGCCATTTTGTTTTTCGCGGAAGACCTCACCTACTACTGGTTTCACCGCACCAGCCACGAATGCCGGCTGTTCTGGGCTTCGCACGTGGTGCACCATTCGTCGCAACATTACAATCTGGGCACAGCCTTGCGCCAGACCTGGACCGGCAACTTTATGACGTTTATTTTCTGGTTGTGGCTGCCGCTGATTGGCTTTGCGCCCATCATGGTGTTGACCATGCAGTCCATCAGCCTGCTTTACCAGTTCTGGATCCATACCGAGCTTGTGCGCCGCATGGGGCCGCTGGAATGGGTGCTGAACACGCCTTCGCACCACCGCGTCCACCAC
>JBAVUZ010000283.1:0-8636 GCA_049697035.1 Candidatus Angelobacter sp.
TCTTCTCCCTGTTCGACGGCTGAGAGGGCTTCCAGGGTCACCGGACGGCCATACTCAATACGAGATGACAAGCATGCGGAAGCAGGCTTTTCCCATACACGCAGGCCTGCCGCGCGGGCCAGTTCCCGGATATCAGCCTTGGTTAGACCAGCCTCAAGCAGCGGAGCAGCTATGTGATGCTGCTTGGCCGCAGCCTGGCCGGGACGAAAATCACTTTGATCATCGACATTCACGCCGTAGGCAATCGACTGGAAGCCCTTTTTCGCGGCAAACGCCTCCATCACTTGGAAAAGTTCGTCCTTACAGTGGAAACATCGCTGACGGTCATTGCGGACGTATTCCGGCCGATCCATTTCGCTGGTCTGAACCACCTCAACGGCGATTCCATGTTCCTGAGTGAAGGCAAGGGCGTCCTGTAATTGAGTGCGCGCCAGGCTCGGCGAATCTGCGATCACCGCCAGGACATCCCCGCCCAGCACCTTGTTTGCGACCCAGGCCAGGTAGGCTGAATCGACCCCACCGGAATAAGCAATCAGCGTGCGTCCGAGCGACCGGAGCGAGTGTCCCAGACGCTGCTGTTTGACGGACAAATCCATAATTAGATTTTAAACCTGAAAGAGTGCTCTTTCTGAAATCCCGAGCATAGCGAGCGAGGGATCGCTGTTGTTCCGATGCTTTCAACTTTGAGAATGATGTAGTTTCGCGGCGATAGGGTTCCCTCACTACGTTCGGGATTAAAACTAAAACAGCCGTTCCTGTCGCTTAAGGTTTCCGAACGATCCAATATTCGCCAGCGTGAACGCGAAGCGGTATTGGTTTTCATTCCGCACTGAACCGAGAGAAAACCGACGATATTCAAAGCTCAGGCCGCAACAATCCCAGTTATAAGAAGTTTGGGCGGCCCCGTATTGCAGCAGGTTGAACTCACGATCAAATCCGATGTTTGCGGCAGCGCTCCAGCCTCTCTTAGTGGGACTGCCGTATCCAAGTTGCGCGCGTACCTGGTCAAAAAGCGGGGGCACGCATGCCGGCTGGTTGAAGACGTGCGGTATGCACGTGGGCAAGACCAACCCCGTGGTTGGATCGTCCACGACTTCTCCCGGGACCTGGAGGTAAGCGTGGCTGGCGCCGACGAAGAAATCCCCAAAATGGAAGCCGGTGTAAAGCGTGCTGGAATTGATGCGGCCCTTCTTGCTGTCATAGTCAAGCTGCCATTCCAGATCACTGTTGGAGCTGGTACGCACGCGCAGCCGCGATACCACGGGAGAGAACCGCCGGGGATCAGTAACAAAGGCGATGCCGGTGAAGCTTGCTGTGGTAGTCAAAACGTTGCGCGTGCCGTTCACGATCGCGCCACCAAAAGTCGGGTCGGCAAAATACTTCATTTTTACTTCCCAGCTCACAAATTCGTCTGCGCCCGCAGGCGCGCAGGAATCAGCTGCCGCGATCGCCTGGGCGCTGGTGGTGGAAGCTGCGGCCGGTGCTTCCTGGCTGCACTCCGGGCGCAACCGCTTGGTAAAAAGCCGTTGCAACAAGCCGAATTCAACTTCATTTGTGTTGCTGAGAATGTCCCGGAAGTCAAAGCGAATAATGGAGCCAAAGTTTTCCACGCCGTTGGTGTAGCGATAAACAATCCGTGGCTCAATGGTGTGCTTGATCTTGCGGCCAGCGATTGTTCCGTCAAAAACCTTGCTCAGCACCGGTGGACGCAGTTCAACGCTGGTGGCGATGGTGCGCCGGTTGAACAGGTTGTTGTGAGCTATGGTGATCCCCTGCGCCGTGGATTGTTGCTGTGAATAAACCGTGTTGCGCAGTTGAACCTCCGGGCGGAAGGTCCAGCCTTTGTAAAAGAGGGGAAGACTTAAGTCAGGATCCACGTCAGCGCGACCAACCAAGCCCGGAGTGACAAAGCCGGGCTGGCCGGGCTGGCTGCGGGGCTGGCTGCGTCGCAAGCCGCCCGCGTCCACGTCATATGACCAGTAAATGGGAGAGCCAAAGATTTTCTGGTCCACGCTGGATAACTCGATTCCCGGCGTGTGCAGAATCGTGATCACGTCGTCATTATTCTTGCTCTGGAAGTTCTGGTAGCGCGCGCCAAACCCATTAAACGAAAAGCCGTTAAGATTCTTGGTCAGGAAGGTTACGGACTTCACCTCAGAATTCACCGCCTGAGAAAAATTCTCAGTAAACGCCAACCGGAAGATGAAGGAACTCAGGTAGTCGATTGAAGCTACACCGCGGACATCGTGGGCGAATGTGGTTTCGGCATTCAGTTTTACATCTTCGCCACCCTGCTGCGCTGTCTGCGAAAGAGTCTGACCGGCCTGGTTTACTGAGGTTGTGGTGATGCCGCGGTCAAGCACGCCGAAATAATTAAGGTTAAGAAATGACGCTTCATTGGGCCGGTAACGATAATTTTCCTGCAGAGACCAACCTCGCTTGGAGAGATATTCGCCTCCGACGGTGGCGTCCATGCTGCGGTTGATGGCCCAATAAAAGGAGTCGCCAATCACCGTGCCCTTGGTATTCGACGTGCCAAAATTCGGAATCAGGAAGCCGCTCTCGCGTCCAAGACGCTCCACCGGCGGTGACGCATACGGCAAATAAAAAACCGGGACGCCTTTAAGACGGAACGTGGCATTGTAAACATGCGCGGAGCTGCCCACTTTCATGATGATTTTTGCCGCGGTAAAGTTCCACTTGGGACGCGGCAGTTCGCAAGAAGTCACCGAGCCCTGATGCAGGACGTATTCGTCCGGCCCGGTCTGTTCCACCAGTTTGCCTGTAAAGGAAAGCGGGCTTGATGAGGTGAGCGTAACGCTGCGGCCTTTAAAGCGCGCACCCGTAGAGCCGTGCACATCGTAAAACTTACCCGTTTGCGAATGCAGGTTGTACGTGCCTTCACTGCCACTGATGTGTATATCGCGCGCGCCGCCGTCTAAAGAAACATGGCCCTTGGCCGTGACGTCACCGGTCGCGGAATCATACGTCACCACGTCGCCGTGGAAGATATAGTCAGTGAACTGAATCTGCACGTCGCCACGCAGCGTGTAAACCTTGCCGGCTTGTTCACACTCGCGCGCGTCGATAATGACCGGATGCTCTTCGCTGATTGGCACACGCATTTTTTTGTTGCTCTGCGCTGTTGCCGCAGCAGTCCCTTGAGTTTGAGCCGGCGGAGTTGACGGTGCAGACTGTGGCACCGCCGGCGCAGAGGTGATCACAGAATGGCAATTTCCGATTGGGGCTTTTGTGGCCGCGGAATTCTGTTCTGGTTCGGCTGGCGTGGGCATTGGCGTGGGCGTGCTTTGTTCCTGCACGGCAGCAGAATTTTGCACGCTGGGGCCCGCGAGCGCCTGGCTTGTCACTAGCGGTGCGGTGACAAACAAGTGACAAAGCAGCCCTGCTGTGATAACAAACTGATATTGGGAACGCATGCCGTAGAAAGCCAGTCTGGGCAAGTTACCACGGCAAGTTTTGTAAAAGCAAAAGTTGGCCCAGTCAGCATGCCTCCCGCTCCTGGCGAAAATCTCCGAACCGGCCCATGACTTGCCCTCTCTGCGGTAAGGCGTCTCCTTGCGTTCACACTCGCAGGAACACCTCAGCCCTGGTGGACCATCAGGCGGACCCCGACATTTTTACTGGCGATTTTGCCGCTGATGAGCAGCCGCCTGCGCCGCCTATTCGCGCAGTTGCGGGCGAGGCGCGCCCTGCGGCCGATCCGGCGTGGAGAAGAGAAATTGTCTCGCGAGTGCAGCAGCATCGCGCGCGGCGCCGTCGCCCGGTCGATCCCAACGCCATGGAACTGGATTTTCCCGCGGATGGCCCGCATTCCTTTGGGGTGGAGCCCGACGATACTCTGATGCCGCCTCCGCCCGAACGCTTTCATGAAATTGTGATCCCGCAGAACATGGTCAAGCCGGTAATGGGCAGGCCGGAGCCGCCCAAGGTCATCCGTTTTCCCCGCACCCAGCCCGCATACGTCCCAACGGTGGAAGAAGTGATGCTCGATGAGCTGGAGCAAGCGGCGCCGGCGCCGGAATCGCCCAGAATCACCATGGAAGCCTACGATTCCCAGCCGACGGAGTTACAGGAAGAAGAAATTGAGCCGTTTGAGATCGAGCCAATCGCAAGACCGTCTCTGCGCGGCCAGCAGATGGATCTGCTGCCCAGCTTTGACGATATCCATCTGGAGCCCGAAGAGGCGCGCATTGATCACGATGATGAAGTGATCCTGCGGCCCGCGCCCATCCATCAGCGGCTGGTGGCCGGATTGGTGGATGTGGCAATCGTCTCCATTGCTACTGGCGCATTTGCACTGACTTTTCTAGAAGTGGCTGAGCAAGTCCCGCATTCAAGCATGATGATGGTCTGCTTGCTGGCTGCCGGAGGAATCTTCTGGCTGGTATTTCAATACATCTTTCTTGTCTATCGGCGCGCCACACCCGGAATGGATTTTGCAGGGCTTGAACTTTGTACCTTTGAAGGAAAAGCTACCACCATGTTCGAGCGCCAGAGCCGCGCCGCCGCCAGCGCATTGTCAGGCTTTTCGATGGGACTAGGCTATTTCTGGGCGCTGGTGGATGAAGACCGCGTGGGATGGCATGACCGGATCAGCCGGACGCATGTGAGGGCTTTTTCTTCAATCCCGAGCGGAGCGAGGGAGCCTTATAACTACGAAGATCTCAAGCGGTAAAAAGATAGTCAGGAGCCGCGCGATAATTGATTCTGCTTCGGCATTCGCGATATTCGCGGCTAGAAGTGTTTGGTAACTATAGGGTTCCCTCGCTACGCTCGGGATAAAAAATCACGCCACCAACTGTCCGGGCTCTTTTTCCACGGACGGAATTGCCGCTGGAGCTGGCGTATCACCTGACAGCAGCGGCCAGCCTTTGCGCAAGACAAACTCCAGCCACGCTCCGGCGGCCTGTGATGTAAGCACGGCGACAAGGACCAGCGTGGTATAAAACGCGGCGCTGATAATTCCGGCTTCAAACGCCACGCTGGCCAGCACAATGCCGGGACCGCCGCGAGCGTTGGTTGCGACAGCGAGGTTCGTGATGTCGAGTCCTCGAAAGCCCGCAAGCCGCGCTCCCAGAGCGACGGCCAGCAGCTTAAGCACGCACGCGCCCGCCAAAAATGCCAGCAGCATGGGAATGGAAAAAGCTTTTCCAAAGATCAGGCTGTATCCCACCAGCGCGAAATACACAGGAATGAACAACGCAAAGGAGAAGCCGGAGATGGTGGCCAGCGCGTCGCCCAGGCGCTTGCGCGAGACAGCAAAGCCAGCCAGGAAGGCGGCGAAGACCAGATTCACGTCCAGCAGGCCAGCCACCGCGACGTAAGCAAATGCGATCAGCAGAGTGAACGTCACCGGTGAATTAATCGCGAGCAGATTGAATCTTGATTTTGAAATGCGCTTGGTGGCTCGCGGAAACAGCACCAATCCCAGGATGAAATAGACGAGCGTGATGCTGATGTGCAGAGCAATCTTGCGCGCCGGAAGGCCGGATGAGTCGGCAATGGCCGTGGCGATGGCCAGCACCGCCCAGAGAACGATGTCTTCAAGGACGGCAACGCCCAGTACAAGACGGGCAAAACGGGTATGCAAAATCTTAAGATCGAAGAAGATACGCGAGATTACGGGGATGGAAGTCACAGCGACAGCAATGCTCATCACCAGCAAAAGAGAAGCGCGGCTGGACTTGGCGCCCATGAACCAGCCCAGCGGCAGCACTGATCCCAGCGCCAGCATGATGAAGAAAGGGAGTGCCGTTCCGACGGCGGCGAGCCAGCCGATCTGTTTGCGTTCATGCTTCTGGAAGAGCGCTTTGGTTTCCGCGCCGGAAAGAAACATCAGCATCAGCAGGCCAAGATAGTAGAGCAAATCGAGCGCGGCCTTTTTCTCCGTGGCGGCAACGTCAAGCTGAAGAAAGTGCGTGTACGCGGCCCATCGACCCAGAACAAATGGCCCAAGGATGCAGCCTGCAAGGATCTCTCCAATCACGCGCGGTTGCCGCAGGCGCGCAAACAGGTAGCCAAGCAGATGCGCGCCGGTGACAAGGATCGCTAGAAATAGAATGAGTGGGCCGATGGCGCTGGAAGGCATGAATTGGGAATCCCGAGCTGCTGTCATAGAGTCAGATGAAATTCCGGCTGTGGGCGTTGGCTGGACCAAAGTAGTTGGCTGAACCAGCCGTTGGCTGACCCAGGCAGGCGATTGGCTTTTGTTACCATGGATATACATGGCCCAGACCGATAAAGTTCGCGTCCGTTTTGCTCCGTCGCCTACGGGACACATCCACCTTGGAAACGTGCGCACGGCGCTGTTTAACTGGCTGTTTGCCCGCAAGCATGGCGGAACGTTCATCTTGAGGATTGAAGACACTGACCTGGAGCGCAGTGAGGCGCGTTACGAAACACAGCTAATCGAAGACCTGAAATGGCTTGGCCTTGATTGGGACGAAGGGCCTGACGTTGGGGGGCCGTTTCCGCCTTACCGGCAGTCAGACAAGATGGATGTGTATCGTGGCTATGCTGAGCGGCTTATCAAAGAGCGGAAGGCATATTACTGCTTTTGCTCCGCAGAAGAGCTGGAGCGCGATCGCCAACAGGCCATGGCGGAGCAGCGCCAGCCGAATTATTCCGGCAAATGCAGGAACATCGATCCTGCCGAGGCGGACCGGCGCAGAGCAGCGGGTGCGCCGGCGGCAATACGCTTGCAGATTCCTGAGCGCCCGATTCGCTTCCATGACATTGTGCGCGGCGACCTGGAATTTTCGAACGAAGTAGTGAGCGATCCCATCATCGTCCGCTCCAGCGGCATGCCAACGTACAACTATGTGGTGGTGATCGACGATGCTGACATGAAGATCACGCATGTCATCCGGGGCGACGATCACATTTCCAACACGCCGAAACAGGTGGCCGTGTATGAAGCGCTGGGGCTGCCGGTACCGGAGTTCGCGCATCTTTCCACCATCCTGGGCCCCGACCGCGAGAGATTGTCAAAGCGGCACGGAGCGACGTCGGTAGCCAGCTTCCGCGATATGGGCGTGCTGCCCGAGGCGCTCATGAATTACCTGGCGCTGCTGGGATGGGCCCCAAGCGGAGGCGACCGCGAAATTTTTTCCAGAGATGAATTGATCAAAGAATTCGATCTGGAGCGCGTGAATGCCGCGCCTGCGGTTTTCGATTTCACGAAGCTTTACTGGATCAATCGGCATTACATTAAGCAAAGTCCGCCAGAGCGCATACAGCAGATGGGCACAGAGGCGCTGCAGCGCGCTGGTCTGCTGCCGGCCAGCGTAAGTGGAAACGTCAGCGGCTGGACGAATGGGCTGATCGATCTGCTGACGCCTTATGTTGATCAGCTTGATCAGTTGCCGGAGAAAGCGAAGATCATCTTCAACCATGATGCCGCCGCCGCGCTGGCTCTGCCGGAGAATGCAGAGGTTTTTGCCAGTGATAAAGCAAAAGCCGTGATGCAGGCGTTTGCGAAGCGCGCAGCGAATGAGTCGCCGCTGACGCCGGAGCGCTTTAAGGCGATCATGGATGAGATCAAGGCGGAGACCGGCGCAAAGGGCAAAGACCTGTTTCATCCAGTAAGGATCATGCTGATTGGGTCCCATTCCGGGCCGGACTTCAACAAGCTGATTCCGTTGATTGAAGACGGAAGCAGGCTGGAACTGCCTGTGCATGTGAAGAGCGTGCGAGAGCGGGTGGCGGAGTTTGCGGCGGCGCAAGATAAACAATGAAAGATCGGCCATGAAACAGCACTTCCGCTTCGACTTCACCTTTCCGCGCAATTATGAAGTAAGAATCCTGGAAGCTGCTCCGCCCGTCCATCCCGTTGAGAAGCTGTATCACTATCCCGTGGAGCTTGAGGAAGGCGACCGTAGCGGCGCGTACGTGCGCGTTATTCCGCAGAGCGGGCCGGCCTGGGTGGGATTTTTTGCCCTGGGCTTTGATTCCGATCAGGTGGTCAATCAGGTTTGCTCAACGCCCGATCCCGAGCGGTTCTGCGTGGTGGTCGGCGGCTACGCATATCTGGTGAAGGCCTCTAACCCTGCCGAGTGGCTGCGGGTCGAGCAGAGGCCTGTGGTGGATCTGCGCGTGCTCCCGCAGCAGGGTTTGTTGCTCTTTGCCGGGTTCACGTCGATTACGGCGGTCGGCAGCTCAGGCATTGTCTGGACCACCGACCGGCTAACCTGGGAAGGCCTGACAATCACTGAGATCGACGGAGACAGGCTGCTGGGCCACGGATGGGATGCACTGGCCGATAAGGAAGTGCCGTTTGAGGTCGATTTGAAGACGGGGAAGCATACGGGCGGGGCGAGACCGTGAGGGTCACAGCCGAGGGCAGAGGTGCCACGCAACTAAACGCCTCAAGCTATAGCCTCAAGCTATAATTGAACATGGCGACAAACCCGCAGCCCGCTTCGCAAAAAGAGCTGAAGCTGCTTACGGCCAGGTTCCAGCAGTTACTGGCCAAGGTCGCCGAAAACCGCCCTACTGACGATCTGGAAATTATCCGCAAAGCCTACGAATTTTCGCTGACGCACCACGCCGGCCAAACCCGCGCTTCCGGCAAGCCCTATCTGGTTCATCCCCTGGAAGTGGCCCTGGTGCTGGCT
>JBAVUZ010000284.1:0-5673 GCA_049697035.1 Candidatus Angelobacter sp.
CGCGCGCAATCAGGTTCATCTCTTCGCGCGCGCGTTCCATAGGTACATCAGGCTTCAACCGCGCAACCACTTGCAGATAATGGGCGCCCCGCTGTTGCGGTGACGTCGCCGCCGGGGAATTTTTCGGGTCTTTGGTTTCTGAATCGACCGCCAGTGTCCGCCACAGCTTGGGCGGCTCGCGGCCATCGAGCGGAAAAGAAAATCCCGACGGCATCACTCCTATGACCGTATAGCTCTGCTTATCCAGGGTGATTGCTCGTCCAATAATCCCGCGATCGCCATGAAACGCGGATTGCCATAGATCGTTGCTCAACACCACTACGCGCGTTCCCGGCTTTTCTTCGTCTCGGGTAAAGCCGCGTCCCAGCAGCGGCTGCGTTCCTAAAATGGAGAAGAAATCGCCTGATACCGTCTCTCCAGAGACGTGCAAAGGTTGGTCCATTCCAGCAAGAGTAAAACTGTCTCCATGGTAAGAAGCCATTGCGGTGAACGACTTGGCCGTGGCTCGCCAGTCCAAAAAATCGGCGTATGAGGTGGCAAAATTTCTGGTAACGCCCTGCTTCTCAAAAGCTGACGTCATGAATACCAGCTTGTCAGAATCAGGAAACGGCAGCGGCTTCAACAACACAGCATTCACGATGCTGAAGATCGCCGTATTGGCGCCGATGCCCAGCGCCAGGGTAAACAGGGCAATTACCGTAAACGCCGGCGACTTACTCAGCGTGCGCAGACCGTAACGCAGATCTTGCAGCAGTGTAGTCACACACTTCTCCCTCAGATTGAGATTGCGGTTTTAAATGGATGGGATCGAGCTCTTACGCCATCTCTGCCGTTTGCTGCGCGGCTTCCGTTTCTTCGACTACCTTGCCGTCAAAGAGATGGATGGTGCGCTCAGCATGCTTGGCAAAGCGCGCGTCGTGCGTCACCATGCAGATGGTCGCGCCTTCACGGTGCAGGCTTTGCAGCAGGTCCATTACGGCTTCGCCATTGCGTGAATCCAGGTTTCCTGTGGGCTCGTCCGCCAGCAGGATGCTGGGTGATCCGCCGAGCGCGCGGGCCACGGCAACACGCTGCTGTTGACCGCCAGAGAGCTGTGACGGATAGTGGCGCATGCGGTGCGCCATGCCCACTTTCTCCAACGCTTCCTGCACGCGCTTTTTGCGCTCAGGAGATGACATGGAGCGGTACGTCAGCGGCAATTCAACATTCTCATATACAGTGAGGTCGCCAATCAGGTTGAAGCTTTGGAAGATAAACCCAATTTCCTGATTGCGAATGCGTGCGCGATCAGAGAAATCCAGTCCCTGCACGGGACGATTGTTCAGGATATACGATCCGTCAGTAGGAGAATCCAACAGGCCAATGATGGAGAGCAACGTCGATTTGCCGCAGCCTGAAGGACCGGCAATAGCGACATACTCGCCCTTCTTAATGTCCAGGTGGATGCCGGAGAGCGCATGCGTCTCAACTTCATCGGTGTAGAAAATTTTGGTTACGTTTTCCAGGTTGATTAAAGTTTGTCCGCTGCTTGCCACGTTTATGTTCTCCTCGCAAAAGTATTGATGGATCTTCCGCTATTGCTTATTTTTCCAGTTTGATTCGGTCCTGATTGTCGTAACGCGACATGTCGGAAAGGATTACTTTATCACCTTCCTTGAGCCCGCCCACAATCTCAATCGTATTTACTGAGCTGCGCCCCAGCTCCACTTTCACTCTGGTCGCGGTCTTCTCGTCCGGATCAAGCTTGAACATTCCTACCGTACTCTTTTCCTGCCCAAAAGCCGGCCTGCCCACATAGAGCACATTTTCCAGCTTTTCCTGCGTAATGGTCCCGTCCACGCTCAAGTCAGGACGGGCGCCTTTCGGTGGCGGGCCATCCAGCTTCACGTCCACTGTGACCGTGCCCGCCTGTACCGCGGGATCAATACGTGAGACCGTGCCGTCAACCACGCCGTTGTGGGTGTCAATCTCCGCCTTCTGGCCGATAATGATATCCTTAGCCTGCGTTTCCGGAATCTTCAACTCAGCCTGAAGGTGTTCCGGCTGCACTACTTTTGCCAGGATCGTTCCCTGCGTCGCTCGCTGTCCAACTTGTACAGGTACTTCCTGCAAGACTCCGGGAATGCCGGCTCGGACTTTTAAGGCGTCCTTCTGGCGATGCTTTAATTGCGCCAGCGCCTTTTTCTGGTCGATGGTCGCCTGTTGCACCGCAAGCTGCGTTTCAATTGCTTTGGTGCTTTCGGCGATTCTCTCTTCTTCAATCTTCTTCCGCGTTTCCAGCTCTTTTTCCTTGCTCAAGGAATTCTTTAGCACTGCGTCAGAAACTACGCCAATCTTTTTCAGTTCCCTGTTCTGGTCGGCATCACGCTTGGCATTCTCATAGTCTGCTTCAACTGTCGCGGCACCGGAGCGCAGGCTTGCCAGGTCGCTATCGATCTTTGCCTTGGTATTGTGATATTCAGCTTCGGCTGAGCGCAAATCCAGGTCCGCATTCAGAGCTTCCTGCTCCACTTGCGGGTTTGAAAGCTCCATGATGACCGAATCTGCCTTTACCGGCGTGCCAGGCAGGATCACAATCCGTTCCACGCGAACGTCTGTCTCCGCTGGGATTAGACGTACATCGTCCGGAATTGGCACTAATGATCCCAAGCCTCTGACCTGCCGCAGCATAGAGCCGCGTTTCACCGTGTCCGGCCAAATTGTTCCAGCATCAACACTTTGCAGGGCTGGCTTGAGTCTGGAAACACCTAAAGTAGCGCCCAGAATCGCAATCACGGCCACCACAATCATGGCCCCCTGCTTCTGGCGCTTTCTCTTCTTCACCGATTCGTCGCGTACGATATCCATTGCACCAACAGTATATGCACAGACAGTGCCAAAATCCGTGCCCTATGTAAGTTATTGAAACTAAAAAAACAACTTCAGTCTTCCAGAACCATTTTGGTGACCAGACTGTCCATTCCTGCAAACTAACTGTTCGAAAACGCACAGTTGAGGTCTTTCAGTTAAAACTCGAGCATCCTTATATTATATAGACCACGCCGCTTTCCTTTGGTTATGGAAAAAAACACCTCTCGCCCGCGAATCTTTTCCACTGATCAATATAAGATTACGCTTCCTGAGGGTCATAAGTTCCCAGTTTTAAAGTACGGTATGCTCCGCCAGATAGTTGAGAAAGAAGGTCTTTTCCAACTGGAGCAGTCGCCCCTGGCGGATCCTGAAACCGTCTCGCTGGCCCATGATCCGGATTACGTCGCCCAATTTGCCTCCGGCACTCTGCCGACAGCAGCCATGCGGCGCATCGGGCTTCCCTGGTCAGAAGTCTTTGTAAACCGTGCGTTTGCATCTGTTGGCGGAACCGTAAGCGCAGCTTTTGCTGCTCTGGAACATGGTTGGGGAGCCACGCTGGGCGGCGGAACGCACCATGCCTTCCGCTCTGAAGGCGCGGGATTCTGTGTCTTCAATGACATTGCTGTCGCCATCCAGTTGCTGAGAAAACGCGGCCTTATCCGTCGCGCCACTGTCATTGATCTCGACGTCCACCAGGGCGACGGCACGGCGGAGATCTTTCGGGACGATCCTGATGTCTTTACGCTTTCCATCCACGGCGAAAGCAATTTCCCTTTTCGCAAAAAAAGAGCCGCCTGGATGTGCCCTTGCCGGATGGACTTGAAGACGCTGCTTACCTTCGCCATCTCGATGAAGTTCTTCCCGCCGCTTTCGGCTTTAAACCAGACATCGTCTTCTATCAGTCAGGTGTCGATCCCCTGGCGTCCGATGTGCTTGGCCGCCTCTCACTCACCCATGAAGGACTCATCGCGCGCGACCGTAGAGTTTTTTCCGCTGCGCTCAGTTTCGGCGCGCCGTTTGTTCTCACTTCCGGCGGCGGTTATTCGCGACCCATTGAACGCAGCGCGGATGCCCATGCCAATACCTATCGCACGGCGTGGGAGATGTTCGCACGCGTCTAAATGATATTCTTGAGACCTGACATGTCTTCTTCCTCAAAATACGCTGCTGGCGAACTGCCTCTGCTTGATTTGTCAGACGTCAGCCGCGCAGTCCAGAAGAAAGAAGTCTCTCCTGTTGAACTCACTCACGCGTGTCTGGATCGCACTGAGCGGCTAAATCCAAAGCTGAACGCTTTTATTACCATCACGAGCGACGCAGCTCTGGAAGACGCACGCAAAGCTGAAGCTGAAATCGCCCGTGGAGAATGGAAAGGGCCGCTGCATGGCATTCCGCTGGCTGTAAAAGATCTGATTGAAACTGCTGGCGTAAAAACCACTGCCGCCAGCGCAGTGCTGAAAGACAACGTCCCTGCCTCTGACGCTGAAGTCATTCGCCGCTTAAAATCTGCCGGCGCAATCCTGCTCGGCAAACTCAACCTGCATGAATTTGCTTACGGAGGCAGCGGCATCATCGGGCATTTTGGGCCGGCGCGCAATCCATGGAACGCCGCGCACGTTACCGGAGGATCGTCTTCCGGCTCGGCTGCGGCGGTGGCAGGATGCCTCTGTTACGGAGCCATTGGAACAGATACGGCCGGTTCCATCCGCCTGCCCGCAGCCTGCTGCGGAATCACTGGACTGAAACCGACGTACGGATTGGTGAGTACGCGCGGCGTGATCCCTCTTTCATGGTCGCTCGACCATGTTGGTCCCATGGCGCGAACCGCAGCTGACGCTGCGTTGATCCTTCAGGCCGTTGCCGCTTACGACCCGCAGGATATTGGCAGCCAGAAATTTCCTCCTGTGTATTATCCGTCTGCCATTGAAGAAAGCACTGCTGTGCTGCGCCTTGGCGTCGCCCGCGATTACTGGCATAAAGTGGATGGAGAAATTAAGAGCGCTGTTGATTCTGCCGTGACCGCGCTGAGCAACATAACAGCCGGGACTCAAGAAATTGAACTACCCACAGAGACGGATCGTACGCTCGTCCGCTGCGAAGCCTATGCGTACCATCAGAAATATTTGCCGCAAGAGGAAAAAGACTACGATCCGGAAACGCTGAGGCGCGTCCGCAGCGGAGCCGATGTGACCGCCCCGCAGTATATCCAGGCCCAGCGTGAACTATTGCAGCAACGCCGGCAGATCTTGCAGATGTTTGAGCGGATCGACCTGACCCTTACCCCTACAACGCCATTGCTCGCGCCGACCTTCAGCGAACTTCAATCCACCCCTGACCAGCTCCGCAATAAAGAGATGGTCATGTTACGCAATACGCGGCCATTCAACGTTTATGGACTTCCATCGATTTCGTTGAACTGCGGTTTCTCAAAATCCGGCTTGCCTATTGGTCTGCAAATTATCGGAGCGCCCGGGGCCGAAGGATCAGTGCTCGCACTGGCCCACGCCTACCAAAAACAGACTGACTGGCATAAGCAAAAACCTCTGGTTGAATAGCATTTAAGCCTGTAATCCTCACCCTACATTCACCTTCTCGCGTTTGACCGCGTGTAAACGCGCTGCTATATTGGATTTGCGGGGTGGAGCAGCCTGGTAGCTCGTTGGGCTCATAACCCAAAGGTCGGTGGTTCAAATCCACCCCCCGCAACCAAGTTTTCAATAACTTACAGAGAATCCTTAAATTGCGAGAGAACAGATTTTTGTTCTCTCGTTCCATTTCTACTGTCTTGCCTGGCGGCGCGCTGACCGGAATGTGGCTGGTAAC
>JBAVUZ010000285.1:0-2326 GCA_049697035.1 Candidatus Angelobacter sp.
AGCGTGAACCATTACGGTCATTCGTCGTCGCCACTTCAGGGCGGTCATCCCACAGATCGATTGGTAGCGGAATGGTGGCTTAAGTCGAAACGGGTAGTCAACCTTCTGGATAAGAAACAGCCACCGCAATTCAAAGTGGAAAAGAAGATTGAAGTTCCGGCGCAGATTTATGCCTGGAAAGCCTCGCCCGATGATCGGCCCAAAGCAGCCGAGGTACAAAAGCGCAATCGCGAACATTTCATGGCCTCGTTCTCTCAGGGCCTGGTCGCGTTGGGCTATGAGCGCGACACGCAGGAAAATGGCGCGTTCCTGCTGGGGCGATGGGATGAAAATTGGTCGTATGCGGCGCAAGATGAGGAGTAGCAATTGGCAAAAACAACTCACCGCAAAGGACGCAAAGATCGCAAAGGAATTGAAATTCAAATTTATTATCTCTTTGCGCCCTTCGCGTCCTTTGCGGTAAACCGGTTCGGCAATGGCCAAGAGCCAAAAGCCAGTAGCTAGTGTAATGCGTCATAAATAATGCAACATATTGGTTCAGCATGTGTTTGTCATAATAGGGAGGGCAAACACAGTGCGAGTCGCTCCTGCCATCACGCTGGATCAACAACAGAGAAACCAACTGCAAGCCTGGGCTCGGGGACGAAGCTTGCCGCAACGGCAGGTGGAAAGGGCCAAGATCATTCTGCTGGCGGCTGCGGGCAAACAAGATATCGAAATTGCTGCCGCACTGAGGATTGATCGTCAGAAGGCCGCACGCTGTCGCCGCCGTTTTCTGCGATCAGGGATGGCCGGCCTGGCCAAAGACGGCAGCCGTCCAGGGCGGCCCCGCCGCATCGACGCGGAAGAGATTGTGCGTATAACAACGCAGCAAACGCCTGCTCACGCTACGCATTGGAGCACGCGTAGCCTGGCCCAAGTGGCGGGCGTCAGTGAAGCTACGGTACGCCGGGTGTGGCGCGCCTTTGGCTTAAAACCCCATCGTGTGGAAAGCTTCAAACTCAGCCACGACCCTCAGTTTGTCGAGAAGCTGGAGGATATTGTCGGTTTGTACCTGAATCCTCCGCAGCATGCGGCGGTGTTTTCCGCCGACGAGAAAAGCCAGATTCAGGCGCTGCAGCGCACACAACCCAGTCTGCCGCTCAAGCCAGGCCGCAGCCAGAGCCTGACCCATGACTACAAACGGCATGGAACCACGACCTTATTCGCTGCACTCAACATTCTGGACGGCACGGTGCTGAGTCAATGCCGTTCCCGCCACACACACCAGGATTGGCTCGCTTTCCTGCGCCAGATCGACCAAGAGACGCACCAGGATAAACAAATTCACGTCATTGCCGACAACTATGCGGCCCATAAACATCCCACGGTGCGGCGCTGGTTGCAGCGCCATCCCCGCTTTCACATGCACTACACCCCGACCAGTGCCTCCTGGCTCAACATGGTGGAACGTTTGTTTCGCGACTTGACCCAGCAACGCCTGCGGCGTGGCGTTTTTCACAGCGTCGCAGAACTAATTGACGCCATCGAAAAATACCTCGCCGACCACAATCGCCATCCCAAACCGTTTGTCTGGACTGCCAAAGCTTGCGATATTCTGGAAAAAGTAACACGCGCCCGTCGCACTCTGGATATGGTGCAATCTAAATGACGCACTACACTAGCAGCGAGTAGCTAGGAGCTATTTACTTGAAAATTGAAGCCATCACACTGCGCGAGATTCACATGCCGCTGGTCCATTTCTTTGAGACCAGCTTTGGCCGCACCACGGAACGCCGCATCCTTCTGCTGACTATCCATACCGACGGGCCGGAAGGCTGGGGCGAATGCGTGGCCGGCGAAGACCCTTTCTACAGTGAAGAGTCGATTGATACGGCGTGGTACGCCACTGAACGCTACCTTGCCCCGGCGCTGCTGGGAAAGAAGATTGAGCGTGCAGGCGATGCCGTGGCATCATTCGGCAAAGTTCGCGGACATCGCATGGCCAAGGGCGCGGTAGAAAATGCTCTGTGGGATGCGGAAGCCCAGGCGCGCAACGTCCCTCTGTGGCAGTTGCTGGGCGGAACGCAGAAAGAAATTCCTTGTGGTGTCTCCATCGGCATTCAAAACTCGCACGAGCAACTGCTGGAAAAAATCGAGACCGAGCTGAATGCCGGCTATCGCCGCATCAAAGTCAAATGCAAACCCGGCTGGGACGTAGAGGTCTTCGAGAAAATCCGCGCCCGCTGGCCGCAGATCGTGCTCAGTTGTGACGCCAATTCCGCTTATACGCTTGAGCAGGTCGAGCACTTGAAAAAATTCGACGCTTTCAACCTGCTCATGATCG
>JBAVUZ010000286.1:0-11643 GCA_049697035.1 Candidatus Angelobacter sp.
CATCCTCGATCTCGCGAAATCGGGCGTCGAGGATTTGAAGGTCGAGTTTATTACGAGCAATTGAGGTGGCTGCTTTGGACACAACCATGGAAATAGGCAGGTTCAGAGAATCCGGGGCTCCATCCGCCCGCAGCATGGTGGAGAGCATTGTTGTCCATACCATCTTGCTGGCCTTGCTGATGCTGGTGGGGGCATCATTCCTGGCTCGCAGCGGCGCGCCCCGCACGAAAAAAGAACTTGACATCGTCTTCTATCATCCAGCCGCGGTCCCAGTCCCGCCGTCCGCGGTCCCGCCTCCTCCGCCAAAAGGGGCAGATGGGGCAGCAAAGGCCAGGGCTTCAGAAGCTCCAAAGGGCCTAGGGAAACCGGATCTCCCAGCAGGTCCGGCAAAGGGCTTTTCCGCAGATGCGACGCCGCCTGAGCCAAATATAGGCAGGGCCGGAATTCTGGCATTTAAAGAACAGTTCGCAAGCCTGGCGCAGGACCAGAACGCGCCGCGTCTCGGAAACGATGCGCGTTACGCTGCTGCCGACGAAGTGGGTCAGGCATCATCACACTCTTTGTTGACGACCAATACACCGGGATCAAGTGGTGGTATTGATGCCGGCTCGCTGAGCCGCAATGTGGGTGGTGGTGGCGGCAGAGGCGGTGGCGGTGGCGGCATGGGCGGACCCGGTCTGCAGGTGGCTCGCGCGAAAAGTTCCATCGCGGGGATCGGCGGCGGCGACGGCCGACCCAAGGCCCACAGTGGTCCGGGAGCTTCCCGCACCGACGAAGAAATACAGATTGTGTTTGATCGTTACAAGTCGGCTTTCTACCGGGATTACAACCGGACACTGCGCATCAATCCGACATTGCAAGGCAAGATGGTGCTGCGCCTGACGATTGAGCCGGACGGCTCCGTGTCAATGTGCCAACTGCAATCGACTGACATGGATGCGCCGGATCTCGTTACTCAGGTAGTGAACCGCGTCAAGACGATCAATTTCGGCCCGAAGGATGGCGTACAAGCCGTGACGATCTCGTACCCGATTGATTTTCTGCCGGCGACTTGAAGCCGGCGGACGAAGCCCGAAGAGCACGGATGGCAAGGAGGTTTTAGAGAAGTTGCAAGTCTGATCAGTTTGACCCTCGACGCAATTTTGATAAAGGCAAAACCATCGAAAGATGGCGACGCAAAGTCACCGGTCTAACGGGCCGCAAGCCCCAGGACGGCGGGACCGCCGAAATTCAGTCCACAGCGTGGCTGCCTCGGTCCCGAAAATCAATTAGTGAGTGGAGCGAGGGCATAGATGAAATTCCCCAAGACGAACAACGCGAAGCAGCGCGGCAGCTGGATCGCAATCCTGCTCGACAAACTGCGCCTCAAGCCCCACTTCTACTTACTTGTTTTCGGCATCATCATTCTACTGATGGGATCGAACTCTGCGTTTGCCCAGACGCAGACGTGCGCCATTATCACCGGCGGCGATGCCGGTGGGGGACTGGGTGTTAGTCCCACCTATCTCGCTAATCAAGACGGACGCGCCAATGAGGGTTGCACCATTCTGATCACGCTCAACGCTGACGGGTCTATCACAACAACTTTTCCCAATCCTTCCCCTTCTTACGATCAAGGCCTTGACGACAACCTGATTGGTGTCGTGAATAACACCAATAAAGTCGTCACCGCCGTGCAGCTCACCAGCGCAACAGTCCCTATTTTTGGTCTCGAGGACGATGGAGTTTGTGGCCTTCCGGGATGGACTTTCAGCGCTCTTGGGCCGAACCCCAATTGTGCAATCGCAACGGATCCGCACCTTTATGGTCCCGCGGGAATTAATTACACGATATTCAACGCGAACAGTGGGATCGTCAATTTCGGCAACGGTGGGATTGCACCTGGAGGTAACGCGTTTTTCAGCCTTGAGGGTGGAAGCCTCACCAAGATCGTCGCCGTGGTGATCCCAGGGCTGGCAATTACCAAGCAAGTCAACGTCGTGGGTGGCGGCCCTGCGCTGCCGGGCGCGCAGCTTGACTATCTGGTGCACGTGACCAATCCCACGAACAATCCCCCGAACTTCCAGGCCTCTTCGGTTGTAATCACTGACGATATCAGCAGCGCGGGTGCAGGCCGTCTCACGCTCGTGAACCCGGCGCCGACGATGAATGGTGCCACGACCGGTGTCACCGTAGTAGGGTCGGTAATAACAGCAGACTTTTCCACGTCCAACGGCCCGTTGCAGCCCGGGCAGTCAGTTGACTTACGCTTCCGGGCGCAGATTGCTGCGGCAGTTCCCACCGGCACAACTCTCACGAACACTGCATTGGTAACATGGAACACCCCAACAGAAACCGCCAGCGCCAGCGTTTCGGTCGTTATCGGAGGAGTGCCCGGTGCCGCCACTTTGAACGGCACCGCATGGCTCGATGCCAACTTGAACAAGGTACCGGATACCGGTGAGCCCCGTCTGCAGGGATGGACGGTCGGGTTGTTTCGTAACGGGGGCCAGGTGCAATCGGTTCTCACCGATGTCAACGGCGTTTATCGTTTTAGCAACGTGTCGCCGACCGATCTGACTCCAGACCATTACGAGATACGTTTCACCGCACCCGGCGCGGGGCCGAATACCGCCAAGCTCGGGAAAGCCGACTCAGCCTTTACCAACAGTCTGCAGCAAATCACCAACATCCTGGTGCCCGCCGGCAGCAACCTCCAGAATCTGAATCTGCCGATCGCGCCGAATGGCGTAATTTACAACTCGTTGACGCGCACTCCGCTTGCGGGTGTGACAGTGAACATGCTGAGGGCGGGCTCGCCATTGCCTACAGCTTGCTTCGACAACCCGGCCCAACAAGGCCAGATTACCCAGGCGAGCGGCTATTATCGCTTCGACCTCAACTTTACGGATCCTGCCTGCTCCAGCGGTGGCAGCTACCTCATCAAGGTGAGCGCGCCAGCGTCAAACTTCGTGGCCGGTGAGTCACAGATCATCCCCGCGACTTCCGGCGCAGCGACCGCTGCGTTCTCTGTACCTGGCTGTCCGGGTAGTGTGCAGGACGCGCTTCCTGCCATCCCGTTCTGCGAAGCACAGCAGTCGGAGTTCGCGCCGCCATTATCCGTTCCTCCGCGCAGCGCCGGGACTGCGTACTACCTGAATCTCACTCTGGATAACACGGCTGTGCCCGGCTCAAACCAAATCTACAACAATCACATTCCGATCGACCCGCAGCTCGCGGGAGCATTTTCGATCACGAAGACGACTCCGTTGCTCAACGTCACACGCGGGCAGCTGGTCCCGTACACCATCACGGTCGGCAATGTCCTGGGCGCGTCCTTGCAGGGTGTGCAGATTGTGGATCGCTATCCAGCGGGCTTCCGCTACGTCCCAGGATCCGCGCGCCTGGATGGTGTGCCTACAGAGCCCACGGTCACCGGCGGCTTGCTCGCGTGGAATGGTGTCAACTTCGGCAGCTCAGATCATCGCACGATCATGGTGTTGCTCGCAGTCGGCGCCGGCGTTGGCGAAGGAGAGTTCGTTAATCGCGCGCAGGTCATGCAAGGCGTGACGGGCCAGCCCCTGTCCGGTGAGGCGACGGCAACGGTTCGTGTCGTCCCGGATCAAACGTTCGACTGCACTGACGTTTTTGGCAAGGTCTTCGATGACGTGAATCGAAACGGCTTCCAGGATCCCGGCGAGAAAGGCCTGCCGGGAGTACGGGTGGTGACGGCACAAGGCCTGACAGCAAAGACAGATCAGTACGGTCGATTCCACATCACCTGCGCGATTGTGCCGAACGATATTCGAGGCAGCAATTTCGTGCTGAAGCTCGACGACCGGACCCTTCCCAGCGGCTTCCGGATGTCCACTGATCTGGTGCAAATCAAGCACGCCACCGCCGGCAAGGCGCTGAAATTTGATTTCGGTGCATCAATCTATCGCGTTGTGGCTATCGATTTATCGGATGCGGCGTTCGAGCCGGGCAAGACGGAAATCCGCACCCAATGGAAGCCGCGCATTGATGTGCTCCTTGGCGAATTGCGCAAATCGCCGTCGGTGCTGCGCCTGTCCTATGTCGCCGATACCGAGGATGCGTCACTCGTCGAAAGGCGCATGCAAGCGTTGAAGCGGCAAGTGACTGAAGCATGGGATACGGAAAAAGACACCTATGTACTGACCATTGAGCCTGAAGTCTTCTGGCGGCGCGGCGCCTCGCCAAAACGATCCGACCTGCGTGTGCCGGAGGGTAGGTGAACGGTATGAGCATACAACGCCATCTACTGCTGATTGTCGGATTCCTAATTGCGGCGGCTCCGGTGGGCGTCGGCCAGGTCAACACGGCCAAGCCGGGCGAAACGGTCGAGCGGCATCTGTCGAGCGACCTGGCAATGAAGGAATGGGCGCATGACTCGAATCGGACCGATGACGTCAAGCGCGTCAAGGTCTGCCGCGTGGAGAACGTCTGCAAGATGCGATACAAGGAAGGCCAGACGCCGCGGACGCGCGTCAAAAACCTCGTCATGCCACTGCGCTACCAAGACGAGAACGTTTCAATTTCCGACGCTTTTACCAAACAGGTGCAGCAGGCGCTCAATAACTTGCGGGACAAGCAGGGCGTGAAGATCCGGTTCATCGGCTACACAGACGATGCGCCACTGACCGGCCGCGATGAAAGCCTTTACGGGAACCAAGTGGCGCTGTCAAAGGCAAGGGCGCAACGAGTCGCATTGACGATGCAAAAAAATCTGGGATTGCCTGCTTCGGCGATCGAGAGCGACGGTCGCGGAGCCTCCCACCCGCTTGCTTCCAACGCAACCGTGCAGGGACGGACGATGAATCGTCGCATCGAGGTGGAATTCTGGTACGACGATCCGCTTCAGGAGTTACCGGACACGCCGCAACTGTGCCCGGATGATCTGGAGGAAACGGTAACCCGGGTTTACGATCCCGCCTGGGGCAGCATCCCGGATATCAAGCTCGAGAATGGTCAGTTCATAATTCCGCCGGACTATGCGGCGAATCTGCATCGCGCACTTACAGAAATCGCGGATCGTACCAACGCGCGGCTGCGGTTTATTGGTTACACCAAGAACGAGGTACTCGACCGCCGTACCGCGTCCGTATATGACGACGATATCGGCCTTTCCGCGGCGCGGGCCCGCCACGCGATGGATTTGCTCATGCATGATCCGCAATTGGCAGGCGCCCGGTCCGAACATGAGGGGCGCGGCTACGTCCAGTCAGATGATGTCGTGAATCTTGGCTTCATTCAAGGCGAAGAGTCGTTCGTGCGAGTGCAGGTGGTGTACGACGAACGGTTGCCGTTGGACAACTACGAGGGCGTGGACGTTACCCATCTAACCAAGGAGCTTAGCCCGAAGACCCCGTACGAGCTGAACGTGATGCACATCACCGTCGATGGCAAGCCGATCGATGACCTGGACCGCAGCTCGTCTGACGTCCAGCGCTGCACTGACGTCGCGCTCGACAATGCCAATATCCAATTCCACATGGACAATCTCGAATCGCGGCGGCGGCTCGCCGTTGCGGCGGAGCCAGTCGCCGTGGTCGTGAAGGAACCGATCAGTGAGCTTCATCTACCGGTCGTGCATTTCCGGATGTACAGCAACTATGCGGCCTTCCTCAAGCGCGCTGAAATCCGAATATTCGAGCAGCAGTCATTGCAAGCCGAGCCGCTCGCAATCATCCCGGTCGATGACACGGGTCTTGCGGAATGGCAGCCGGCGGGGAAAATTCTCACGGGCCCGGCACGCGAACTCAAGTATCTGCTTCGCGCATACGACGCAAAGGGCAATTTCGATGAAACGGATTCGCGGCCGCTGTGGCTATACCATGAGTCATCGCCTGGAAAATTCGCGAAACCCGACGAGCCGTCAACGCAGGCGCTGCTGGCAGGCTACGGCGAGAACGATCTGGCACGCCAGCAGATTCCGCTCGGCAGCGGCTCGGTGAAAGTGCAGGGCAGCGGCATACCGGCAGGCCATAAGGTTTGGGTCGCCGGCCGCGAGGTCCCCGTTGACCCGCAGGGCAACTTCGTTGCGGAGGAAGTTCTTCCCAACGGCACACAAACCGTTGAAGTCGAGGTCCTCGATGACGCCGGCAACGGCTCGGTATATCTCCGCGATCTGGAGTTCAAGCGTAGAGACATGTTCTTCGTCGGTATTGCCGATATGACGATATCGAAGAACAGTGTTTCGGCGGCGGAAAAACTGCA
This sequence comes from Candidatus Angelobacter sp., assembly GCA_049697035.1. Taxonomy (GTDB): domain Bacteria; phylum Acidobacteriota; class Terriglobia; order Terriglobales; family Acidobacteriaceae; genus Angelobacter. Next base: position 6,217 of record JBAVUZ010000286.1, read on the forward strand.
GCAGGGTGACAATTCTGCGCAGCCCGTCGATTCGTCGCTGGATGGCCGGCTGGCGTTTTACTTGAACGGCAAGGTGAGCCAGAGCTGGCATTTGACGGCCAGTGCGGATACACGCGAAGGTCCGGTGAAAGACCTCTTCAGCAACTTCCTGGATAAGCAACCCGATTCGTTATTCCGGCGCATTAATCCCGAGTATTATTACCCGTCGTTCGGCGACGACAGTGTGGTGGAAGAAACTGCGCCGACTCTGGGCAAGTTCTTCGTCAAAGCGAGCCACGGCCAGGATTATGGGATGTGGGGCAACTTCAAGGTTGCGTACGTGGACAATGACCTGGCTCACGTGGATCGCGGCCTGTACGGAGCCGACGCGCACTTCGGATCCGGACTCACCAGCTTCGGCGAGCGACGGATCACGGCTGACGGTTTCACCGCCCAGCCGGGAACATTGGCGAGCTATGAGCAATTCCTCGGAACCGGTGGATCGCTCTACTTCCTGCACCACCAGGATATCCTGACAGGCTCCGAGAGCGTGCGTATTGAAGTCCGCGACAAGGCATCGAACATTGTCACAGGAGTAGTGAACCTGCGGCCCAACGTGGACTACGACATTGATTACATCCAGGGCCGGCTACTGCTTTCCGAGCCGCTTTCGGCGAGCGCTAACGACAACCTGCTGGTGCGTACCAGCGGCTTGAGCGGAGACCAGTCCTTTCTCGTAGTGCGTTATGAGTACACGCCAGGGTTGGACAACCTGGGCCAGGTCGCCGTCGGCGGTCAGGGCAGCTACTGGTTAAACAATTACATGAAGCTTGGCTTCACAGCCGACTCAAACGAGGGAGACGGCGCCAGCAGCCTCGGCGCTGCAGACATGACGTTGCGGAAAAGTGCCAACTCCTGGTTGAAGCTGCAGGCAGGCCGCACCACGGGTCTCCTCTCCCCGTCGCTGCAATCTAATGATGGTGGATTCGGATTCCAGGGCCCTGACGACACATCCTTCACCAACTCAAAAGCTGGGGCCTATCGCGCCGACGTAAGCGTCGGGCTCAGTGACTTCATTAAGGGGCACGACGGTCGTTTCCAGTTCTACACGCAGAGACTCGATGCTGGTTACTCTGCGCCGGGACAGATGACGATCAAGGACACCCAGCAGTACGGCGGCATGTTCAAAATGCCGGTGTCCAGCCGCCTGACCCTGATCGCCAAGGCCGATCAGAGGACTGAAGACCAGGGGCTCGACACGCGGGCGATGGAATTGGATCTGACCTATAGAGTGACCAATCGATGGAGCTTAAGCGCAGGCGTGCGCGACGATATGCGTAAGGACAATTCGCCGATTGTGCCACTAACTCAGGAGCAGGGCGAGCGCACGGACACGGTTGCGCAGATAAAATACAGCCCGAGTGACACCTGGAGCGCTTACCTCTTCGGCCAGGACACGGTCGCGGTAACCGACGGCCGTCCAGACAACAGTCGCGTCGGCGTGGGCGGATCCTATCGCTTGACGAAACGCTTCCGAGTGGATGGCGAGGCATCTGACGGAGACCTTGGTCCCGGCGGAAAGATCGGCACCAGCTTTCTCTATTCCGAGCGGACCAGTCTTTACCTGAACTATTCGCTGGAAAACGAGCGGACGGACAACGATCAACTGGTCCACAGCGGCAGCTGGGGCAATCTGGTCTCAGGCGTCAAGACGCGGCTCTCCGATAGCTCCAGCGTCTACCTCGAAGAGCGTTACCAGACCGCCGCGTCGCAGAGCGGTCTTACGCACGCCACCGGAATCAACCTCGTAACCAAAGAGCGCTGGACGTTCGGCGGCAGCGGCGAGTTCGGCAACCTGTTCGACTCCCAGACCGGCGCCGAAATCAAACGCAAGGCAGCCGGAATCCACATGGGTTACGGCGTGGCTAAGATACAGTTCTCAAGCGCGATCGAGTTTCGCCGCGACGATGCGGAACAGCCCGACCTGACTCATACCGTGCAGACCGTGTTGCTTTTGCGTAACAACTTCAAATACCAGATGACGCCCAGCTGGCGACTGCTCGGCAAACTGGATCACTCGATCAGTAATAGCTCGCTCGGTGATTTTTATGCTGGCGGCTACACCGAGGGCGTGGTCGGCTACGCATACCGGCCTGTGCGGAATGACCGGCTGAACGCCCTGGCCAAATACACATACTTCTATAACGTCCCGACCACGGATCAGCTGGGGTTCCAGAACACCGCGACCGAGTTCCTTCAGAAAAGTCACATCGTGGCGCTTGATCTTACCTACGACCTCACAGCCAACTGGTCCGTGGGAGGAAAATACGCGTACCGGCTGGGTGAGGCGAGCCTGGACCGCGTGCAGCCGACTTTCTTCGACAACACCGCGCAGCTCTCCGTCTTGCGGCTGGACTGGCGGTTCCGAAAACAATGGGACGGCCTGGCCGAGGTCCGACAGCTTGGCCTTCCGGATATCAATCAACGCCGCCGCGGTGTCTTGACCGCGATCTACCATCACATCAGCAAGAACCTGAAGGCTGGCGTCGGCTACAACTTCACCGACTTCTCCGACGAACTGACCGACCTGAACTACAACCACAGAGGCATATTCGTTAATCTGATCGGGACCAAGTGACGCCCGGGATTCTTTGGAATATTAGAGTAGTTCCATAATTCGTCCAGCCCGTACTCCTGGCGATTCCTCTTTGCGTTCGCTTTTGGTCCTGCTACGGCAGGAAAGTCCCATATAAACAATGAAGGACAAGTCGGGAGCGGCACCGGCTATAAAGAGGTTAGGCTGCTTCTATTCATCGTGGGCCGATCTCATACCGAAAACTTCGGGTCACCTTCCACGACTTTAGTATCAAGCTTTGGTGTCTCGCCTTTACGCCATAGGGGTGCACGGAGTTTGACACGATAATTCAAAGGGCCGCCGTCGGGGCTGTCATGCCTGTTCACGGGCCGCTCGATGCAGATAAATTCAGTCTCCAGCTCATTGTTGCTGACGCGGACCGCTGCATAACCGTGCCCTCCCGTGTCGACAAATGAAAGATGCGGAGACATTTGCGGATTGGATTGTTCTCTCGCCTTAGCGATGTCGCCAGACTGGACGTATTCGAGACAGGACCGCACACCATGCCGCAGAAGCATGTTGATCATAGGCTGGGGGGTTTGGTCTTGGGGCCCTTGTCCAACGAAAAGGGCGCGAAGCCGTTCTTCCTTAGGGAAGCGATATTGATAGGATTCCCATCCTCCCGGGGCTGAAATGGAGCCGGTGATAAAAGCCAGGCCTACCGGTTCAAATTTCCGAGGTGGCAGGGACTTGGCAGAAAGGCCGGCCCAAAAAGCATGACGGTCGCCTGCCACGGTGGCGAAGCCAGTAATGCCGTGCTCCCGGATGAAATCATAAATCTCGCCTTTTTCCAGGAAGGCATTTGAAACGTCGGCGATCGGTATGATTCCGTAGCCCTCTCCCGGCCACTTTTTGGCCGCCAGTCCGTCGGGCAGGTTCTGAGGATCAACCCGCTCTTCCAAGGTTCCAGTAGTGCTTCCCCATATTTTCCACGTTGCCTTTGAGTTCCTGAGCTGTTTCAGGAACCAGGCTTTTTGCTCAACGCCTAGGTAACTTTGTGGAGGCTCGTCTTTGCGGAAATTGGGGACGTCCGTTTCTCCCACGCGGATTGTTTGGGGAGGTTTTCCGCTGTTGTAGGCCCGGCCAGCATCCAGAATCTCGAGCACTTCCTGTCGGGCGAAAAAGCGGAAGTCTTTGTCGTCCAGGGGGTCCGTCTCGGGACGCCCGAACGGGTCTTCCGTTCGATAGCTGCGCTCGTCAGTAATGATCAAGTCTAGATGTCGACCCCAGCGCAAACTGCGATGACCCCTCAGACTTCCGATTGCGGCCAGATTGTTCAGTTCCTGCCCCAGGCCGTGCTCGTCAAATTCTGTGATCGGCGCATCCACTACTTTGGGTGGCCCGAAGGTGGCCAGAGAAGGGCCGCTGGGCTTGATCAGCCGCGCTGGCTGATACTCAAAGAACGCCTGATTGGCTGCCACTTTTCGGGTCTGCGCGGGTATGTTTTTGCCCCCAAAATTCTGGAAACTCTGCCACCCCAGCCAGCTGTATTCGTGGTTGTCCCACATGGGCACAAACGGAAAATGTGCACGCGCATCTTGTATGTCCGGGTCGTGCAGATATGCCTTATAGATGGCACGATAATCGTCCACCGTGGTGGGGATGTGAAAGTCCTGTATTTTTTCGCCGGTCGGATAACGGACTATGTCCCTTACTTGCCGGGCGTAGTATTGCTTGCGATCTTCGGGGTACCAAACCAGCTCGTAAATGAAGTCGCCAAGGTGCAGGACGAAACCGAGTTTTTCCCCCTCAGGGGCGCGGTCGTCTTCATAAATCATTCTTCGGTACGCATTTTGTGCGCCGAGGTTTGCGTTTTGACAGCTTACAAACGCAAAGCGCACAGGCCGCGGGTCATTGTCGTCAGGAGCTGTAAGTGTCCTCCCGACTCGACTGCCATTTCCGTCACTGTCTGTGAAACGATACCAGTAGACCCGCGCCGGCTTCAGCCCGCCCACCAGGACCCGGCAGGTCCAATCGGCCTCTGCCGAGATTGGTACGCTACGGGTCGCCACTACCCGATGAAAACCCTGGTCTTCAGCAACCTCAACCATCAGGTGCGATGGTTGCTGGCCCTCCGGTGCCCTGCGAGTCCACAACACAACACTATTGCTGTTTGGGTCTCCGGACGCGACTCCCTCAGGAAAGAGGTCTCGACGTTCATGCCACGACAGGGTTGATGCTGTTGCGAAGTGCTTTGCCCAGATACCCGAAGCACTGACCAGCATGGCCGTTTTCAAAAATCGTCGTCTCGTAACACGAGCCATCTGCAAAGACCTCCAATCAAGAATTATCTCTTTGAAGTGATAGAGCGGTTTTTCACTTTGGCGCCGGCTGGGGCGCATCTTTCAAAGAGTTGAAAAGCCCAAGTCCCTTCTCTCTGACGAACTTCAAATCAATTGGTTATCAGAAATGCCGGCCCTGCTCCGTTCGACTGGCTTCATTTCGGAAACTCATTGGCCGAGGTCCGACAGCTTGGCCTGCCGGATATCAATCAACGGCGCCGCGGCGTCTTGACCGCGATCTACCATCACATCAGTACGAACCTGAAGGCTGGCGTCGGATACAATTTCACCGACTTCTCCGACGAACTGACCGACCTGAAGTACAACCACAGAGGCATATTCGTTAATCTGATCGGGACCAAGTGACGGCGATCGTGCATGTGGGTTGGAGCTTCGACAAGGATGAAATCGAAGGGCTTGCGGACACATGGCTTGTCGAATGCGGGGACAAGCGAGCTGTCCGAAAGAAGCGATTGACGCGGAAATGAATTGGAGCAGGAGTTTTGCACGTGAGGGCAGCAAAGATTAAAT